>NZ_JAEQCX010000022.1:37692-134665 GCF_020738035.1 Microcoleus sp. PH2017_28_MFU_U_A | reverse complement strand
GTAAGGCTAACACTGCATAATTTCAGCCCAAAAGCGTTTGGCTTCCAAGTTTTCACAACTGATAAAAAAATCCGACCCACATCTGCGGAATGTGGGCTATAACTAGCTGGAATTACAAGAAACAACAGCCACTCGGATGATAGTTTTTACATTTGGATCGCATTTTAATAGTCCGCAAGATTAATATTGCCGATGACTTTTGAAGTGGGAAATTAGGAGGGACGGCGGATTTAGTTTACAGCCTTTAGCTTTTAGCTTAAATCAGTAACTTTTACTGTCAACAGGAGAACGGCGTTCCCATGCAGTTTGACCATCAACACAGCTCTCGACAGCCTGTACCGGCCGATCCGCTGCGGCACAGCAGGAGGCACATACTAGCATCCGTCCTATTGCTACTGGACAGCGATCGCACTTTTGCCGACTGGTCTCTCCCCCAACTGCCCCACGTATCAGGGTTTACCTACAAAGGAAATCGCTTTTTGGTAGCAACTCACAAAGAGGCTGAGCAGATAGTTTGGGGGTGGCTCGAGGATAATTTATGGGCAGTAACCAATACTGATGAAGATATGGACTTGCTGCTCCAGCACTTGCAAATTTCCCCATCTCTAGTTGAAGCATTTAATGGACAAGCTGCTATCAATTACCTTCGGACAGTTCATCCTAGAAAATTTTGCAAGCTTCTGTCTCCTGCCATAGCCAATCCCACCCAGTTCGTGCAAGCTCTGTTTGAGAACCGCTGCAGACCGGGACTGGTTAAACGCGCCATTTGTGAGTCAGCCCAGTTCTCGCCTTTGGCTTGGACAGAAGTAGAACGGGCTGGATATCTCATTTACTGCATTGTTAACCAACCAGAGGTACTTCCTGGCTCGCTCAAACTAACAATCAACTATCCTTATCCCTACAAGTCAATGAAAGAGCGAGCTTAGAAGTATTTAGCGTCACCTGCCAGCATTTATACCCGACCACATTGCCGTTGTCTTTTACAGCAACGGCATGGTCACTGTTGCCAATTGCCTTTCCGAGTGGGAAAAAATAAAAAAATTGCTAATGCGCCTTCTGAGATATCACTTTTATATGAGAGTATAACTATAGTTTTTCTACAAAACGGTCTGGGGATAGTGACGGTTCATGCCTAAAGCGCAGACATTCCCACACTTCAACAAGAGTGCAAATATGCTTACAGTTTTAACCGCCGCCTCCTTTTGCACGCAAGATTGGAACTATGGTGGCACGTTACCGGAGGGCAAGTCATGACAAAGATAATCTCGCTGTTCAACCAAGCCGGTGGTGTGGGGAAAACCACGATCGCGCTCAATCTCGGCTACCACCTCTCTAAGCGAGGCCACAAGGTTCTTCTCATCGATATCGATCCTCAAGGTTCTCTGACGCTCTTCATGGGGGTTGACTCTCAGAATTTGGATAAAACTGTGTTTGATGCCATTGTCAATGAGGAGCCTATGCCCATCCACACGGGCATTCACGGTATGGATTTGGCTCCCACCAACATCAACCTCAGCGCCGCGGAAATTCAACTGGTTAACATGGATTTTCGGGAAGTTCGCCTCAAGGATGCGATCGCCCCCATTCAAGACAACTACGACTTCATTCTCATAGATTGTCCTCCCAGTTTAGGGCTGCTCAGCTACATCAGTTTAGTAGCTGCCACTCACGTCTTAGT
This sequence comes from Microcoleus sp. PH2017_28_MFU_U_A, assembly GCF_020738035.1. NCBI lineage: Bacteria > Bacillati > Cyanobacteriota > Cyanophyceae > Oscillatoriales > Microcoleaceae > Microcoleus > Microcoleus sp. PH2017_28_MFU_U_A. The sequence continues at coordinate 132,987 of NZ_JAEQCX010000022.1, read as the reverse complement.
CCCCGTTGAGACTCACTACAAAGCCTTTGAGGGCACCAACCTCCTGTTGCAAACAGTAGCCAGAATCAGAAAGAAAGGAAACCGCTCTTTGCAGATAGCTGGTTTTGTTCCCTCCCGCTATGCTGCTGCCAACTCTCAGGACAAGCGGACTCTCAAGGCTATGAGCGAGCAGTTTACGACCTTCGGCCCCGTTTACACTCCCATCCCGCGCATAACTGCTTTCGCGGATGCTTCGGAGAAACAAGTCCCGCTTGCTGTTTACGAACCTAAAAATCCCGTTGTCAAAATATTAGACCAGCTAGCAGCCAAGATGGAGAAACTCAATGTCAAGTAAGAATGACCAGCCCTATAAAGGTAAGGCAAATTTGAGCGTTTTGTTTGGAGATGATGAAGTAGCAGAACCAACGGCAGAAAAACTGCTCTCGATTGAGTCTATAAAGCTTCCATCCTCTCAACCTCGCCGATACTTCGACTCCCAAGCAATGCAGGCTTTGGTTGAGTCAGTAAAAACTGATGGAATTCTCCAACCTTTATTAGTTCGTCCTTTGGGAAGTGAAAAATACGAGCTAGTAGCTGGCGAAAGGCGGTATAGAGCTGCTAGAGAAGTGGGATTGACAGAAGTTCCTGTTATCGTTCGGGACTTGACCCAACAGCAAGCTCTGCGCGTCGCATTAGTTGAGAACCTCCAGCGGGAAGACCTCAACCCAGTCGAAGAAACGGAGGGTATCTTGCATCTGCTCTCCCATCACCTTGAATACGATCTAGAAGAGGTGGTGCGGCTGCTCTACCGGATGCAAAATGACGTACAGAGGATGAATGATAACGTTATCATTCATCATGAAATGCAAATAGTCGTCAAGGTTTTTAGCGAATTGGGGCGGATGTCATGGGAGTCTTTCGTCAGCAACAGACTGGGACTGCTGAAGCTGCCGTCCGACATCCAAGAAGCCCTGCGCCGGGGTCAGATCGAATACACCAAGGCGCTAGCGATCGCCAAAGTTAAAGACGAGCAGGCAAGAAAGTCGCTTCTAGAAGCGGCGATCGCTGAAGGTCTATCTTTAACTCAGATTAAAGAACGCATCGCGGATTTAAAGGCAGGTACTTCGGGAGAAGAACCGGAAGAAAATCTGAAAACCCAAATAAAGGGAGCTTTAACAAAAGCGAACAAGTCCAAAGCTTGGAGCGATCCAAAGAAGCAGAAGCGCCTCCAAAAAATCCTAACAGAGCTAGAATCCGTTTTAGCAGATTAGAAAAAGCAAGGGCGATCGCGCATCCACCTAATCACTACAACCGTAGTCTAAACAAGAATTTTAGCCATTGAAGGTGATGGTTGTACCCATTCAAAGGCCGAAGTGAAAAGACACTTATGATGAGTTCAATATCCGGCTTCTAGCTTCTGCCTTCATACTTCGGTCTTCGGATGTCTTCTGCCTTTGTTTTGTAAGACTAAGAAGCATTCTTGGTGCAAGTCATTGTACAACCGGACTCCTAAAAACCAATTCAGGACTGGACGCAATTGTCACAATTAGTAAGGTGCTCTACTCTCCCTAAATCCTGAATAATCGCCCTATAAATTCGCCTGACGCACCCTACAACTTGACTTTAATATGCCAGTTGCGTCCAGGACTGCGATTGATATTTGGGTTTGTTTCTGGCTTAACGCGCGATCGCGCTGCATACTGGGCTTGATATTATTTCTGCGCTGGCGGTTGGGAGGCAAAGTTTAAGTTTTTGTGAAGGATGCTCTGTTAATCGAGAGGACCTTCTTTTTTGGCGATCGGTCTGATACAGGCGATCGCGCGCGGGACGGAACAACTATTCCTGTAAAAAGAAAAGTCGCGCTAACAACCATTCTAACCAACACTGGCAGTGAATGAGAAATTAGCTTGGCGGCAGCGAATCAGAAATCAGCTTTTAGGTAGAACTCACTCAAGCTTGGCAGTTGATAGGTTGGAGACCTAGAGATGAAACAGAAAAACGCCAACTCAAACTAAGTTTTGCTTATGTTGACAGTTATGCCACCAACTAACACTCTTTCAAACCGCAGCCGACTTTCACCGTCGGCAAAGTATCAAACCCGGTCAGATTCTTTTTTGGCAGATTTTCAAAAGTTGCTAAATGCTTTTGCTCGCGCCTGGAATAAGTATCAGCCAAACGATTCACTCTCGAACGACAGAAAACAAGACTTAGATTGGCTTGAATCGACGCTCCAAGAGTACAAGATTTCCATCCAAACTTCAACTAGCAGCAAAGAGTTTTGGAAAGGCTGTAAGGATGGAAAAGAAAGCAGGAGAACAATTTCTGACTTCGACTCGCCAAGCGTCGCACAAACCTTACTCAACGCGATGCCTTCGGCTGGCTTCGCCTACGCGAATCCGAAAGCAACTCAAATATACGAGCTGGGATTTCAAGTTGGATGGCGGTACGTTCGCCTCAAAGACTACTTGCTGCGAATCAGAAAGCAGCGAAAGTTGGAAGAATCCAAGCAGGCTCAAGATTATCGACAGTTTTTAAGTTTTATCCGCCAAAAGGCTGACTCAGAAGATATGGACTCGTTCGTAAGCTTTGGATGGAGGCGGGAGAAAAAGCCAGGACAATGAGAGATAAACCCAGTAAAATCTTGGCGGTTGACGATACAACTGACAACTTATTTATCATGCAGGCTATCCTCTCTGAAGAAGGCTATTGCGTCAGCACGAGTTCCAGCGGACTTGATGCTTTAGCTTTAGTAGAGGAGTCACCACCAGATTTACTTTTGTTGGATGTAATGATGCCAGAAGTAGACGGTTACGAAGTGACTTACAGAATTCGTTCAAATCCTCAACTTCCCTTTATCCCCATCTTGTTAATTGCGGCTGACAACTCAACAACCATAGCTGATGGACTTGACTTGGGGGCTGATGATTTCGTTTGCAAGCCCATCCAGGTAAATGAGTTGCTGGCCCGCGTCCGCAGCCTCCTCCGGCTCAAACACAGTATAGATGCGATGCAGGAAGTGACAAAGGCGCGAGAGGATTTTGTGTCTCGTCTCACCCACGACCTGCGGATTCCCCTTGTTGCCGCTGATAGAATGCTGGCCCTACTCCAACGAGGGAAATTCGGCGAACTGCCCTTTCAAGCGGTAGAGGCGATCGCCACCATCGGCAGCAGCAACCAAAATTTGCTTTCGTTGGTCAATACTTTACTGGAGGTTCACCGATTTGAATCGGGTTGCAAGACTCTCGCGATCGCCCCCTTCGACCTCAAAAAACTGGTCAAAGAAGTCGTCAAGGAACTGGAAGCTGTGGCTATTGACAAAGGACTTGTCCTAACCTGTGAGGAGTCCGACTCGCAACTACTGCGGATTGAGGGCGATCGCCTCGAACTCCGCCGAGTCATCACCAACTTAGTCGGAAATGCCATAAAATTTACCGATTTCGGTTGTGTGAAAATCGTTGTCCGTCCAGATGCCAAGTCGGTAAGCATTAGCGTAGAAGACACCGGCCCCGGCATCAGAGCCTCAGAACAAGCCTCGCTGTTTGAACGATTTCGCACCGGAAATCATGCCAGAGCAGGCTGTGGCTTGGGGCTGCACTTGTCAAGCCGGATTGTAGAAGCCCACTCTGGCAGTATTGACGTAACATCAACGGTGGGTCAAGGCAGCACATTTACTGTACGGCTCCCCATCTCGCTCTAAAAGTCTTGTTTGGATACAAAAGAGCACATAGGTTCTACCTTGGACACACTCGTGTCGCTGAAGTACAATTTTCCTTTTTTTAAACAAACCATGAATAAAATTAGCGTTGCCTTAATTGAAGACCATCACCTGACAAGGGCTGGAATCAAAGCAGCTTTAGAAGACTGCGAAGAACTTGAATTTATCGGAGAAGCAGCTAATGGCCTGCAAGGGATAACTTTACTGGAGAAAACTCTGCCTGATGTAGCGATCGTCGATATCGGACTGCCGGGGTTGGTAGACGGAATTGAACTGACCAAAAGGTTCAAAGAATACATACAAACTCCAAAAACCCCCAGCGTGGATAACCAACCGAAAGTGTTGATTTTGACTATGCAGGATAACGAAGAATCGGTGCTGGCAGCTTTTGCAGCGGGAGCCGACTCTTACTGCATGAAAGATGTCAGTTTTGAAAAGTTGGTGGAAGCCGTTGTTGAGACAAATGCTGGCGAAAACTGGATCGATTCTTCAATTGCCAGAATCGTTTTGGCTCGCATGAATAATCCTTTCAAGGAATCTGTCACCAAAACCGCCATCTCCACCGTGTCAATCAATGGAGTCGATCCAGAGTACAGTCAGTTGTTAATGGCGAACCCTTTAACAGAACGAGAAAAAGAGGTTATAGAGTTGATTGTTGAAGGGTGCAGCAATGAGGAAATTTGCAAGCAACTATACATTTCTCTCGGTACTGTGAAAACTCATGTGCGTAATATCCTCAATAAGCTGTCTTGCGACGATCGCACTCAAGCTGCTGTTAGAGCCCTTCGCGCTGGTTTGGTTGACTAAATCCGCTTCAAGAGCAACCGCTTGGTGGATAATACAACAGAGACGTTCCAGCAATCTAAGCTATCTAGGCGAGGGTCGCGATTAGAGGAGATGCAGTGCCAGTTAATGCCGACAAACCACACTTGTGGAAACCCGATATTGCCCTGTCGGTAGACTTCTATAACAATTGGTTCATGCTGTTCGCTCCAAAAGCCTACCGCGACACTCGCATTGTTACAACTCAACAAGTTAAATCCGCCCTAGCAGAGACAGCCAATCTGAGCAACATCACGTCCGCCCTGCTGCGACAGCATCCAGAGGTTTTGCCCATTTTACGCATGGCGGCAGCGCCGCCAATTGCGCGAGATCGCCTGATCGGTTTAGCAGGAGTGTCGCCCAACCTGGTCAAAAATATGGAAGAGAAACAGCGAATTCCGCCCCGCGCAGACATTGCAACTCTGGATGCTGAACTCACAAAAATCAGTCAAATTATTGCACGCCTGCTTGACAAAGATATTTTTCCTTGGCTAGAAAGCGGACAGCAGCCAACTGATAGTGAAGTTCAAAAAGCAGCAACAATTGTAGCCGATCGCCTTTGCGGTGCTGTTTCTGACCCGATCGTTCGCAACGCTCAAGAACGAAGGCAGCTTGCTATGATCAGGCAATGGCTGGAACAGCGTGGTTATTCCTACGTTAGAGGAGGAGCCGGATTAAGTTTTGAGACCATGCAACCGGGGACTTTCTCGTTTCGGCTCAATATCCCGGTACTTTTACAGTCCGGTACCAAACAAATTAATATCCCTATTGACGTTGCGCTTGTGCCAATTAATTCTAGCCCTGGTGAATTCCCGTTACTGATTGAAGCGAAATCTGCCGGTGACTATACCAATCCCAATAAGCGACGCAAGGAAGAAGCTATTAAAATGACTCAATTGAGAAGTAACTACGGCAATAACGTGCGTTTTATTTTGTTTCTTTGCGGTTACTTTGACAGTGGCTATTTGGGTTACGAAGCAGCCGAAGGAATTGACTGGGTTTGGGAACATCGGATTGATGATTTAGCGCTATTTGAAATATGAATGTAACTGCGACAATTGAATTGACACGAATGTTGCGGCAATCGCAACTGGATGAAGCTAGAACTCAAGCTCAGCGAAATAAGCTAGGTCAGTTTGCTACGCCTCCAACACTGGCAGCAGATATTCTCAAATATGCTTCAATGTTGTTGCCCTCAGACATTAAGATTCGTTTTCTCGACCCGGCTTTTGGTACAGGTTCTTTTTACTCGGCATTATTGCAGCAATTTGGGCGATCGCAAATTGTTAAAGCAGTCGGCTATGAAATTGACCCGCATTACGGGAACGAAGCGATTAAGCTTTGGAGTGACACTTCGCTACATCTGAATATCGCTGATTTTACCCAAGCGACACCCCCTGACTCTGACGAGGCAAAAGCTAACTTAGTCATTTGCAATCCCCCCTATGTGCGACACCATCATTTGAATCGACTTGAAAAGCTGCGGCTGCAACAGCTAGCACAGGAAACAGCGGGAGTTAAACTCAGTCAGTTGGCTAGTCTTTACTGCCATTTTTTGTGCATTGCGGATGCAAGTATGGCTGTTGGCGGCTTAGCGGGGTGGCTGATTCCCAGTGGATTTATGGATGTGAATTACGGACAGCAAATTAAAGATTACTTGCTAAATCGCGTTACTCTACTGCGAATTCACTGTTTCGATGCTGCTGACGTTCAGTTTGAAGATGCACTATGTACGTCAGCAGTGGTTTGGTTTAAGAAAGCTTTGCCACCTGCTAATCATGCTGTTGAGTTTACCTATGGAGGGAGTTTGACAGCATCTAAAATGTCGCTGATCGTGTCAGTGGAGTCGCTACGCAGTGCAGCTAAATGGACTAAGTTTGGACTAATGTCTGGTAGTGTGAATTCTCAAGAACAGCCGTTGAAACTTAAGGACTTATTCACTATTAAACGGGGGCTGGCGACGGGAGCGAACAATTTTTTTGTGTTGACACCAGAGCAAGTTTCTGCTTATCAATTGCCATTTGAATTTCTCAAGCCAGTTTTGCCTAGTCCCCGGCTGTTATTAGTAGATGAAATTGAGGGCGATCGCTTGGGAAATCCGATTCTCGATCGTCGGTTATTCTTACTATCGTGCGATTTGCCCCCTTTGGAGGTGAAAGCTAAGTATCCGTCGCTTTGGGAATATTTGCAGATGGGAGTAAAACAGGGAATTTGCGATCGCTACCTGTGTAACCATCGTACTCCCTGGTATTCTCAGGAAAAGCGTCCTCCTTCCCCGTTCCTCTGTACCTATATGGGTCGTCAGGATACTGGTAGGGGCAGACCTTTTCGATTTATCCTGAATCACTCAATGGCGACGGCTACCAATGTATATTTGATGTTGTATCCTAAACCTGCTCTTGCTAAAGCACTTTCAGGTAAGCCAGAATTGCTTAAAGAAGTGCGGCAGGCGCTTGATCGCATTTCTGATGAGGCGCTGATGGGTGAGGGGCGCGTGTATGGGGGTGGATTGCATAAGCTGGAGCCGAGGGAATTGGGTAATGCTATGGTTGTTGACATACTCACTGTCCTAAAAGTGCGGTGATTCTTGACAGTTCATCGGGCTGCCCTCCGCCCAATTCTCTGATCAGATACTTTTTCTTTGATTGGCAGCAACGACATATTAAGCTTTTATAACTAATGTCTAGACGTGATAATTTACATTTATCCGTGCGCCACACTCTCGAAAAAGACGGGTGGATGATTACGGATGACCCGTTAATCTTAGTGTTAGAACAAACGCTCTTGAAAGCTGATTTAGGAGCAGAAAAGTTTTTTGCAGCCGAAAAAGAAGGACGTAAAATAGCTGTGGAAATCAAAAACTTTGACTCTCCTTCAGTAATTAATGAACTGGAAAAAACTATGGGACAGCTTCAGCTTTACCAATGGGCTTTGGAGGAGCAAGAACCTAAACGGCAGTTGTTCCTAGCCATCAGTCAACCAATCTATATTCGACACTTCCAAAAACCAATTTTTCAGCTAGCCGTTCAGCGGAATAGAATTAACTTATTAGTTTACGAACCAGAACGGGAGGCTATTGTTCAATGGATCGCTCACTAAGCTATGCAGATATCCTGAAGCAAACGCTGCAAGAGGCAACGCAAGCTCAACCTCGCTTACAAGCGATTAAGCTTTATCCTGTCTGCGATACGGATTCAGGTCATTTCCTGATTATCGCTACAGGCTGGGATAAGCAACGCTGGATCGACACCATTCTGTTTCACGCACGCTTGGTCGATCGCCATGTCATCATTGAAGAAGATAATTTCGAGGAAGGGTTAACCTCTGCACTTATTGCCGCAGGTATCCAAGCAGAGCATATTGTGACTAGCCTTGATTATCAAAGTGGTGCTAGCCCAGCGGTTTTTCAGGCGGTGTGAAGTATTTCTGTCTTACCAGCCGCAGAAGGAATTATTCAGAGGCGATCGCTATCTGATGTTTCATGTCGGGTGGTGTGGAGAAAGACGAGTGTTTGGATGTGTTATTAACATTGAAATGAGGATAATTGAGTTATCAAATTGAATATGCTGACGCTGCTATTGAGCATCTAAAATTTTTAACAACTCGGCAGCAACGAACTGTATTAGATACTGTAGACGAACAACTAAAATATGAATCCCTAGTTGAGACAAGAAATCGCAAACCGATGGAACCTAACAGTTTAGCAACCTGGGAATTGCGGCTCGGAAATTTACGGGTGTACTACGATGTAGAAGAAAACACAGTTTCTGTAGTCTATATTCAAGCAGTTGGAGTCAAGAACCGCAACCGAGTTCGGATCGGTCAGGAGGAAATTGAACTATGAAATCAGTAGAACTCGCACAAGCAACTGAATCGTTGGGTAAATATATTCAAGTTTTGGGGAAAGAGCCATTGCTTGTTACCATCAAGGGAACTCCTGTAGCTGTCCTAACACCAATCGCCGACTTAGAAAATTTACCCTTAGCAACAAATCCAGATTTGCTAATATTAATCAAAAAATCTTTGCAGCGACAACCGTCAGATTGTGCAGCATCATTAGCCGATTATGTCCGTAGTTTGGGAAGAGAACCGATGATCGCAGCATTTGAAAGTAAACCTGTTGCTGTTTTGGTAGCTATAGCTGATATTGAAAGGGTTTCTTTAAGTAGCAATCCTCAGTTTTTAAACATTATCGATCGCTCCAAACAACAGCAAAAAGCAGGTAAAGTTGTGAGTAGTGAGGAGGTGCGAAAGAAATTAGGGTTAGGGTGAAGAGAAGGGTGCGATCGCTCTAATTTTAGCAGTCAAGAGTCGGCTATCGCGTTTATACTCAAGTTAGATCTGTGCTAAAGGTTGCCCCCAATGGATGAAAACCGTACCCAAGCCTACATCAATCTCATTCAATCCCTGCTGAGTTGCCCTGGCGGTGAGGAACCGCAAATATTAAAGGCTAACTTGGAATTGCTGGATCTGGGATTTCTTCAAGTTTGTGAGGGAGTAGCGACACAGTTAGCAAAGGCAGGAAACGAGAATGGCGCTGATTTTTTGCGAAATATTGCCAGTCAGATAGGGGAATTATTGGGGATGAATAAAGAGGCAGATCGCGATAGTTCAGAAGATGAAAATTATCAAAATTATCAAAATTTTATCCTAGAATTATTGCAGACAGAACAAGATAGCGAGGGCGATGTAGCGGTAATTTACCCGATGTTAGCGAAACGCCAACATCTCCTAAATGAGCGCTTTGCCGAGATTTTAAAGCAACTGATTGAAAATTTAATTGCCAATGAACCTCCAGAAGTAATTGAGTCAATTCTCACCAACCTCGAAAATTTAAGTATTGATATTAAAAACTTTCCTTCCGAAAAAAGAGCGGATAATATTGAAATTGCTCTTATAGGTTTTAAACTAATTTTAAATAAGCGTGAACTTGGAAGCAAAAAATACGCGGAGACGCAAAATAATCTGGGAAATGCCTACCGTGAAAGAATCAAGGGAGAGAAGGCTGATAATATAGAGGATGCGATCGCCTTTTACCAAAATGCACTAAAAGTTCGTACCCGCGAAGCTTTTCCTAAAGATTGGGCAATGACGAAAAGTAATCTAGCAACTGCCTACAATCAAAGAATCAGGGGAGAGAGGGCTGATAATCTAGAAGATGCGATCAAATCTTACACTGCCGCGCTCCAAGTCCTCACCCGTGAAGGTTTTCCCGAATATTGGGCAACGACGCAACAGAATCTGGCAGTTGCCTATCGTAACAGAATCAGGGGAGACAGGGCTGATAACCTAGAGAAGGCGATTACATCTTACACCGCCGCACTTCAAGTCCTCACCCGTGAAGCTTTTCGCGAAAAATGGGCAGGGGTGCAACAGAATCTGGCTGCTGCCTACTGTGACAAAATTAGGGGAAAGAGGGCTGATAATCTAGAGAAGGCGATCGAATTTCTCACGGCTGCACTCGAAGTCTTTACCCGTGAAGCTTGTCCCGAATATTGGGCAACAGCGCAACATAATCTAGCTGCTGCCTACGATAGAAGAATTTGTGGGGAGAAAGCTGATAATCTAGAAAAAGCGATCGAATGTTACACCGCCGCACTCCAAGTCCGTACCCGTGAAGGTTTTCCCCAAGATTTGGCAATGACACAGCATAATCTAGCTGCTGTCTACTGTGACAGAATCAAGGAAGATAAGGCTGATAATCTAGAGAAGGCGATCGAACTTTACATTGCCGCACTTCAAGTCCGCACCCCGGAAGATTTTCCCCAAGATTGGGCAATGACACAACAGAATCTGGCAAATGCCTACTATGCCAGAATTAAGGGAGAGAGGGCTGATAATCTAGAAAATGCGATAAAATATCATCGCAATTCATTAGAAGTTCGTACCCGCGAAGCTTTCCCCCAAGCCCATGCTGAAACTTTATTTAATTTGGGGCGTGTCTATCGAGAAGTTCCCAACTTACAGTTAGCTTATGATACCTTTGCTGATGCGGTTAGTACTATCGAGTTCCTCCGAGGCGAAATTCATTCTGGCGATGAAACTAAGCAAAAATTAGCCGAAGAATACAACCGAATCTATCTAAATATGGTGGAAGTTTGCATAGAAATGCAAAACTACACCGCCGCGATCGAATATGCCGAACGCAGCAAAGCCCGCAACCTTGTCGAACTTCTAGCTAACAAAGATATCTACCCCAAACGCGAGTTTTACCCTTACTCAGAACTTTACCAAACTCATTGTCACCAACTAGAACAAGTGCGGCGACAAATTCCAGCCATACAGCGAGAACTAGAAATACTCATTCGAGAATCTGAGGAAAAAAATCGTGACCAAATAGAACAACGGCGACAAGAATTAAATCTATTGCAACAACAACGCGATGAACTGTTAGCAGAAATTAACCAAATAGACTCTAGATTTACATTCACTCAAAAAGTTCAATCTATTCCCTTTAGCGATATCCAATCCCTCACCGATGAAAACACCGCTATTATTGAATGGTACATCACGTATAATCAGATTATCACGTTCATTATCACTTGTTATCACCCCCATCCCATAGTTATTTCATCCTCTTCTGAAAATACGACGGCTTTGGTAAGTTGGATTCAAGATTATTGGTATTCCTACCAGAATGAGGCAAACAACCACACCACATGGATGATTAATAATTTAGCTTCTCGCCTCCAAAATCTTGCTCAGATTCTGCATATTGATGACATTCTTTCCCGTATCGATCAATACTTTTCTGAAAGCGGTGCTAAATGTAACCGCCTCATCCTAATACCCCATCGCTACTTACATTTATTTCCCCTTCATGCTTTACCCCTAGCTGACGGTAAATTGCTATTTGAACGCTTCCCTAAAGGTCTAGGTTATGCCCCCAGTTGCCAATTACTGAAACAAGCAAAAGACCAAGAGCAAAATCGACCTAATTTTACCCGCTTATTTGCTATTCAAAATCCTACCAGACAACCTGCTAGACCTTTACTTGGTTCTCAACTGGAAATCGATAAAATTCGCCAACACTTTGATTTAGAGCACAGCATTATTCTCAAAGAAGCAGAAGCAACAGAAGCAAATCTCTATCAACGTATGGAACAAATGCGTTCCTCTCACTGCATTCACTTCTCTTGTCACGGCAAATTTTATCCAAAATCGCCGCTAAAATCAGCTTTACTTCTTGCCGCTCCACAAGGTAAATTAGGGGAAGAAGCTAACCTAACATTAGGTGAAGTCTTTGAAAAACTTTACTTGAACCAATGTCGTCTCGTCACCTTTTCTGCTTGCGAAAGTGGGATGACAGATCCCACTAGCATCAGCGATGAATATATTGGTTTGCCTAGTGGCTTTTTGTATGCAGGTAGTTTGAGTGTTGTCAGCACGCTTTGGAGTGTCGATCCGATCGCCACAACTTTATTAATGATCAAATTTTACCACAACCTCAAACGACTACCGCAAATCAAAACAGGGGATGTAGCTATTGCCCTCAACAAAGCTCAAAAATGGTTAAGGACATTAACCTATAAAAAGTGGGCGAGAATCCAAAGTTATCCACAATTTCAACACTTAGTTGAGGAAGCATTTGAAAACTCACCCAAACGCGATCGCAAAAAATTTAAGGACTCTTTATCTGAAAGTCTAAGCCTCAATCGTCAACCATTACCCTTTGCTAATCCATATTATTGGTCAGCTTTTGTCGCAATCGGAATTTAAGGTTGTGTATTAAATGATTGACAGAATTTATCCATCCCTTCTTCTGCAATGGTAAGAGCAAATGGAGTAGCAATTAGTCCTGCCACTCCTGGAGGACAACTCAAACTCCCAGCTAAAAACTCTGTTAAAACAGGTATTAGTGTAGACACATACTTGTCTCTCAAGTTTTCATACTTGGGTTGACAAATAAATTTATGGCATTCTTTAAGTTTCTGGACAAACCAACGCAAATCAGCATTGGTTTCTACCCCCTCAATACCATTTAGCTTCGCTATTGATTCACCCGCATCTGCTAAATCGCCATCCCACTCTTCAATTACATCAAGAGCAGCTAGTGCTTCTTGATTATCTGCTACTTGTTCCCGATATAAAGCAATTTGTTCTGGTGTAACAATTTTTTCAGAAAACATAATTATCCTAACGTATATCCCTAAACTTACGCTGCTCTGGTGGTTCAACCCATACAGTGCAAAAACCTGAAGTAGCTGGACGCCCCCCTACTTCCAGAGTTACCCCCAGACGCTGAACATCCTTTTTACATTCTAGATTAGTCAGGCTATCCGAATTCCACTTCATTAGCCTGCGGGCAAACTTCCCCTCAGCGCTACTTGCCCAGTGCAAAGCCTCCGCCTGTTCTTGAGTCAAGCGACTCGGCTCCCCCGGTGCAAATCCCCCCTGCGATCGCACGAACCCCATCCACCCCATCACAGCACCGGCACCTAACGCCACCAACAGGATACCCGCAGCCGGTATCAAAGCAAGAGCCGATGTCCTCCACCGAGTCAATTCTGTCTGACGCACCAGAGAATTGACAGCCTCAGCAATTTGCCCCTCTTGCCTCTCAACCGCCACTCGCTCGTAACTCGCCAAAGTCTTGTTAATCCGCCCCACCCACCGATCGAACGCTAACTCAAAATCCTCCGGTTTCGGACTCTCTTGAATCAACACTTCCAAGCGGCCAGTCGCCAATAAAATCAGAAAAATCGGGTCAGTTGGCTCAATTTTCCCCTTAAAAGCCAACTCCAAAACCTTGCGCCGATACTCTTCAGATTGCCCCTCTAAAGCAATATCCAGGAAAGATTTAGTATCAACAGCACCATAACTCACGGCAACATCCCCGTAGTTTCAAACGCCTCATAAGCCGACAACATAAACGACTTAATCCGCTGTCGGCCCAACACACCCAGTTCCTGACTATTCCTTGCCAAATCAAAAGTTATCCCCTGAGCATCTATCGCATTTCTTTCCCGCGAATAAAACTTAGGAAAATCAATCACCTTCACCTCATACTTTTTAATCGCATTCTGCACCTCCTCCATCTCTTCCACAGAACTCCAATCATCCTCCAATCCCAAATTGCGGACGAGGACGTGAGCAATCTTATTATCAAAATGTTTAACTGACTTCAAAAAGAGTTGCACGCTATCGTAGCCCCCCGTGCAAATAAACCACTTGCAAAAACTAATACGAGATTGCTTCCCCAACTCAATTAAATTGTTCCTTCCCATCCACTTAGTCACCAAAGGATAAACCTGAGCCGGTAAATTGACAATTACGCTCTTCTCAAACGCCAATTCAAAAATCCGATCCGCTTCGTAAAACTTCTTCTCGTCCTCGCTAAACAGAGCTTCACGGCATACGCTTTCATAGATTCGAGATACATCAGGATTAGAGCGATCCGTGTCTACCGCAAAAAACGGGAAATTCTTATCCAAGAAATACTGAATTAAAACCCTAGCAAATAAACTCTTGCCAACTCCGCCTTTCTCTCCATCAATCAGATGAATTTTAGTGGCCGACTTCTCAACCTTCTCTAAGTCGCACTCTTTGAAATCATTCGAGTTTTCTGTCGCTGTACCCATACCTGCATCTCCTCCTTCATCAACCTGTTGAACCAGAGAATCTGTTAGCTGAACTTGATACTTAGAGTTCCTACTTCTACTTGCCATATCTAATCCCTATTTCACGTTTACTTTCTAACAAATCAACACTTGAAGCCTAATCACGCAAATCCTGAATCATCAAAATCCTCTAATTCAAACAAGTCATCCGCAGTCAATTTGCTAGGGTCATGGTGAGAACACCTCAAACTAGCACCGTTCAGCCTAGACCTGTCTGACTCCTCAATATCAGCAGGTAATTCTCGCGAAGATGGTATTGAAGAAATAGGCATTCCCCCTATATGAATAGGAGGATATTCAAGCCCGCCTCGCTCGCGCAAATAGAGAGCTTGCTTTTCCAGAACATAGACGGCATTTTTAAATAACCGCCCTAAAATAACAGGATCGATATCCCCTTTTTCCAGATACGCTAACGGCAGCCAGTAAGGGCGCAGAGCTTGGAGAATCATTTCTCTCGAAGGCAACATTAAATTGCCTTTAATATACGACATCAAAACTCCATCAGGAGTAGATTTAAAAGGTTGATAGCGCCACAAAAAATCAACCCTTTCTTTTTCCTTAGCCATGAGCCACTATCTCCTTAAAAGCGGAATATTTTGACCCACAAACAGCATCTTCCCTTACCTGAGAATTGAACTGCTTTTTCAAACTTCCCTTGAAATACGAAAACATCCCATAGACATCATTGAGCCGATTTTCAAACCCTTTCTTTGCCAAAATAGGTGGCATAGCAACTTCGGCATTCCAAATAATCGGGAAGCGATCGTAATGTTCGTTTAACTCTTTACGGAGATAATCAGCCGTCCCACCACAGAACACCAACTCATCGCAATCTGGTGGCAAATTCTCATCCAACCAACTGGTGAGACTCCGCACATATTCAGGCCGCGCCTCTTTGATTGCTGCTATCATCTGCTGTACTTCTTCCGCCCGCCCTTGCTTAGTCGTGCTGCGAGCTAACCGCATCAAAGGAGCTGCCTTGAACTCAGCCCCCGCTGCTACAATTGCTGGAGTCAATCGCTCAGCAGTCTGCCCTGAAGTCCTAGCTACCACCCTCTCCACCATGCGGATGAAGCCCAAATCGCTTGTTTTTCCCGGCCTAACATCCCCCCGTTGCACCACCAGCAGACTGGCATTACGGTAGCCAATCATGGCGATCGCGCACACCCGCTCTTTCAAAACAGAGCCGACTTTCTTGTTGTGCATCAGGTAAATACCACCCCCCTCTGGCTTGCAGTTAAACCCCAACAATTCCACGCTCATCTGACCTGTAGGAGTTTGATAATCTGCTAAAGCTTCCCGCAGCACCCGCTCGAACCTCCCCCGATCTTCATATTCCCCCGGTGGCAACAACACGGCGATCGCCGCCGTAAATTTCGCAGGCAAATTCAGCTTTTCCTTAATCGCCCACATCCCAGCCAGAGTTTTGTGCAGCGCCCTCTCGTATTTGAGCTCCGAAAGGCCGGCATTGGCGTGAAACCTCTCTTTTGCCAAATACCCCACTGCCCTGTAATCGTTTCTAAAGGCAACCCAAGCCGTATTCTCAGGCTCGGCTGACCCCAATTGGTCTCTGCCGTAAGCCAAAATAGATTCCTGCGGTACAGATACGACCTCCGGTTCCATGCAGAGCAGTCGAATTTGATTCTTTGGCCCCGCGTAGAGAATTTTGGTAGCTGACCCCCCGTAATCGTAGGCCGCGATCGCTTGAGGCCCTATGGTTTCGATAGTAGTTTCGCTCATATCGCAGGTCTTCCTAATTGAAGTTTCAAGAGTGGTAAAAAAACAGCCCTGTACGTTTCGTGCAGAAATAACCGCTTACGCTAAGCCAAGCGTGCCACCTCAAAAAAAGGCTGTAAAACAACAGCTATTGAGGGATTAAAACGCACTTACTACTTATTAACCCTCCTAAAACCTCCCCTCCCTCAGCCAGTTGTCTGAATCCCCACACCAGCAAAAATCGGACTCACGGCTTAGGCTTTGACGAAGCTTTTGGTAGCAAGCTGTGTCAGAGGTGCGTGCAAACTGCTTTCTCTAACGGGGTAGCACCCCTATGAGGAGAGCGCTGCTGCCAGCCTGTCGCTGTTCAATGGAAAATTTTCCATTAGACAGACATCTTGAAAAAAGATGTAGAGATAAGGGCGATCGGGTATGCAAGCAAAAGTGGAAGAGCACGCATCATTGATTTTCGGAGAGGTCTATTGGAAATTCCCACGCCTGTTAAGTTCAGCCAAATCTGGATCTCGGCCGCAGTGACAATGGAAAATTTTCCATTAGAAATTCCTACGCCTGCTGAATTCAGCCAAACCTGAGTCTGAACCAAGGGTGGCAATGGAAAATTTTCCATTGGAAAGGCTGACATCGAGTTTCCATGCGTTAAAGCCACTCCTGGCAACAAGCGATCGGCAGGTGGCTGAGGCGCGATCGCCCGGAAGCGCACTCTACCCGATCGCAGCCGAAGGATAAAGTTCGTTACCCAACACCAAATAGCGAGCAAACTAGCCATGTCGAGATCCAAACGAATCAAAAGAATAGCCATATACCTAACGCCAGAAGAACTTCAACTTGCTGAGACAATGGCTAAAAATCTCCAGGTGAGCATCAGCAGTCTGTTCCGATACCACACTTTTAAACAACAACATCAACCAGCTTTGTGCCAAAAATTAGCCGAACTTAACCTCCGCCTCAAACCGATTGCCCTTGCTACAGAACAAGCATTATGGATGGGGGAAAGAATTACACAGCCCGCCAACTTTGAGGATATGATTGAGCAAACTTTGGCACTGCTCAAGCAAGTACAGCAACAGCAAATGAACGTCCCAGTTCTAATGAATTTAAGCGATATTGAGGAAAATTTAGAAGCTCCTAGCGAAAATTTTTAATAAAACCATCCACAAATCATCACTTTTTTACTCCACAAGTTTTAAGTTTAGTAAATAATGATTGGCAAGCAGAAAATCGGTAAAACTTTTACCCCATTGCTTAATTACCTCTTCTCCAAAGAAGGAGCTTCACTGATTGGAGGAAATATGGTAGGAGAAAATGTCCAGGAATTAGCTGCTGAGTTTCTGTTCTCCAAACAACTCAACCCTAGAGTTCAAAAACCAGTTTATCATGCGACCTTAAGCGTGCCTTCTGGCGAGTATATCCCTGATGCCAAATGGCGGGCGATCGCTCTAGATTACCTAGAAGGAATGGGGCTGGATAAAAACCTATTTGCTATCATCCGCCATACCGACCGCGACCACGACCACATTCACATTGCAGCCAGCCGTATCAAATTGGATGAACGAGGAACTTGCGTATCAGATAGCTGGAACTATCTACGCAGCGAAAAATTGATTCAAGAATTGGAAGAAAAGTACGACTTGACACCAGCTTCCCGCAGTTTTGATAAAGAACGCCGTTCTCCCACGACTGGCGAACACCGACGGTTAGCAAGAACGGGGGAAATCAGCACGCGGGAACAACTGCAAACAGCACTAGATAGAGCAACCACTGACAGTCCCGCGCTCGCTCTTTTGATTGACCGACTCGTTGAACAAGGCATTAGTGTAAAAATAGAACCCACCCCCGCAGGCGAATTAGGGATTAGCTACAAATTAGGCAATATTGCTTTTAGCGGCACTCATTTAGGCAAAGCTTACACCTTCAAGGGGCTGCAAAAATACAGAGGAGTCACTTACTCTGCTAATACTGACATAAATGTGGAAGCCATTCCCCCATTGCAAGAGCGAGAATTGAACGAAATTTTGGAAACAGAAAACTCTAAACCAAATAGCGACGCGAACACTGATAGTGATGCTGATGACTGCGGCGAAATGAGGAACAGCAGCATCGAGAGCAATTCTTCACCAATATACTGGCAAAGCTACTCTAACATTGACAGGTCAGAGCGAGAAGGAAGCAGCACAGGGACTTCCTCAGAAACCGACAAAGATTCTCTAATCTCTGAGTCAGAAGATGTAGGCAAACCTGACTCGCCCAACGATCGCGAAACATCGGGGTTCGACTCACTTAACTGGGAGTCTGTACGAAGCAATTTAATAGAAGCTTGTCTGCCAGCCGAATTAATCGACCTGCTACACGACAGGGGATGGATAGACGCAGACAGCCTGAACCGCCCTGTATTCCAACTCCGCACTCTTACAGGAGAGTACAGAGGAACCTGCACCTTAGACGCCAATGGAAAATTTTCCATTGACAGTCATGGGGAAGGCTCACATCAAGCAGGCGACAACAGTGAAAAGGGAGTTTTCTGGATAGCGGTTCAAAACAATATTGAAAGAGCCATTATTGCCAGCAACCCGGTAGAACTCCTGTCTGTAATTGCCTTAGATCCAGATTTCAATAATACGCCGACTTTATACTTAAGTATTGATGCGGTTTCTTCGCTGCCAACCGACTTTCTTGAGGAAGTAGAAACTATAGTAGTTGGCTTCAAAGGAGATCGAGACGGCGATCGACAGTCAAAAGAAATTATTGAAACATTCCCTCAATCAAAGCGAATCAATCCAGGCTTTGCCGGCTGGAACGCAATCTTAGCATCTCAAGAGCAAGAAAACGAAAATGGTTTTAACGATCGTCATGAAGCAATCGATCGCAATTTTGGCGTAATTTTGGATTAATCAAAGCTCACTATTAGTATTTTACGCAGCTTTCATCGGGTCAGGAAACGATGACTGAAGTTGGGCGATAAACAAATTGCTTATTTTCACGACGCCCTTTTCGACTTTTTTGAGCAGTAAAGCCGTCGCTGCAACCCACCTAAAAACCAAACAATATGCTATTTGGAAAAGCGCTTTTTCCAAACCTGCTTGCCTAAGCCGTGACTCAGCCTCCATTATCAGTAGTGTGAAGGAGTGGAAGCGCCACCTTAAAATTATGAATCTACGTCACATACTTCTCTCGAATGTGCGCTAAATCTTCGTGCAACCAGCGATAATGGAACTCTGCTTTGTTAGAAGTAAGGGAAGGACTAAAAGCAGTTTATCTTCCAATTTGATTCAGCAATTTGCCATTGGTGAAGTGGCTGCTAGCGCAGCATTATGAATGGCTTGCTAACAAAACTTTGAATCTGAGAAGTTCCCAACTATCATCATGAAACTGCATTCACCCATTTGCGATCGGCCAGGGTTAAGCCGAAGCAATTACAAAATGCTAGAAAGGCTGGGCCTTACAACTGTACGAGACTTACTGCTCTACTTTCCCCGTGATTACATTAAGTATCGACGAGTAAAAATTAATCAGTTGAACGTAGGCGATTCAGTCACGGTTGTAGGTAAAATTCAACATCAGGAAGTAGTCAGTCCGCCTAAAAATTCTAGGCTAACAATTCAGACTATTATTGTCAAGGACAGAACTGGTAAGATTGCCTGCAAGCGTTTCTTCAGCCACCCGTACTACCAATCAAAAAAGTGGAGGAACGAGCAAGGCGCCACCTATGTTGCTGGAAGCATTGTTGCTATATCTGGAATAGTCAAAGCCGATAGCTATTGCGGAATGACATTAACTTCCCCTGAAATCCGATTAATCGGTCTAGACGAAGCCAAGGATACGAAAAATTCAATTATCCCAATTTATCCTTTGACAAAGGGAGTTAGCAACGAAATTGTCCAAGATGCAGTAACCTCAGCTTTGGAATCTGCCAAGCTGCTAAATGACCCCCTGCCGCAGGAGTTCAGACGACAACATAGTTTGATGGAATTACAGAAGGCGATCGCAAACATCCACCAGCCCCCAGACGAAACAAAACTGGAAGCTGCCCGCCGTCGCCTGGTATTTGATGAGTTTTTCTATCTTCAGCTATCGTTTCTCGTGCGTCGCCACCGACTTTTGGCGCGATCGGCTCTTACAAAAATAACTCCTGCTGGCCCTCTAATCCAACAGTTTTACTCTCAACTTCCCTTCTCGCTTACCTCAGCTCAACGTAGGGTCATTAACGACATTCTCAACGACATGACTTCCAAAACGCCGATGAACCGACTGGTACAGGGGGATGTCGGTTCTGGTAAAACAGTTGTTGCTGTCGTTGCTATCCTCGCTGCCATCCAGTCTGGCTACCAAGCGGCACTTATGGCACCTACAGAAGTGCTAGCCCAACAGCATCACAGGAAGATTGCGACGTGGTTTGAACGCCTTGGCGTTTCTGTTCAATTGCTGACGGGTTCTACCAAAACCGCCAAGCGCAGAGAAATCCACGCCCAATTAGAGACAGGTGAACTTTCACTATTGGTAGGAACTCACGCGCTTCTGCAAGAGAAGGTCAACTTCAACAAACTCGGTCTGGTAGTCATCGACGAACAGCACAGATTCGGGGTGCAACAGCGGCAGGATTTACTGAACAAGGGAAACAGACCTCATGTACTGACGATGACCGCGACTCCTATTCCGCGTACTTTAGCACTGACCTTGCACGGGGATTTGGATGTCAGTCAGATTGACGAGTTACCGCCCGGTCGTCAGAAGATTCACACGAAAGTGCTTAATAAAAGCGCTTCAGCATACGATTTAATCCGCCTTGAGGTACTTCGAGGTCGTCAAGCGTACATCATCCTTCCCCTGATCGAAGAATCGGAAAAGCTAGATTTAAGAGCAGCGGTAGCAGAATACGATCGACTGTCAAGTGAAATCTTTCGCGAATTTAGAGTTGGTTTGCTGCACGGTCGGATGACATCAGTAGAAAAAAATGAAGCCCTCAACTCATTCAGCGACAACAAAACCCAAATACTGGTTTCCACGACTGTTGTGGAAGTGGGCGTAGATGTTCCAAACGCTACAGTCATTTTAATCGACCATGCCGATCGCTTTGGCTTAGCTCAACTGCACCAGTTAAGAGGTCGCGTCGGTCGCGGGTCTTACCGTTCCTACTGTCTGCTGCTCAATACCAGTAAAACAGCAGAAGCTAAGGCACGTCTTGAGGTGTTGGAAACATCCACCGACGGGTTCTTTATCTCAGAGATGGATTTGCGGTTGCGCGGACCGGGAGTTGTGATGGGCTACCGTCAGTCGGGTATTTCGGAATTTGCTTTGGCGAATATACTGGATGATGAGGATTTGCTGAATTTAGCTCGTTACATGGCAGTAGCAATTGTTAAGAGTGACCCGAATTTAGAAGGGCATCCATTGATGGTTGCAGAACTCAAAAGACGAGGGCTGGAGAGTTGGAATAGCACTCTTAATTAATTGTTCAGACCAGTTTTCAAATGATAGGAGGCTTTGGTCGGTCAGCAGGGGTAATAAATCCAATTCAGTTAACGATCGCTAATCGGGAACATACCAAATAGAACGACCGAGAATTTGAGAGGTTTCCAATGATTATTTCTCCTCTGCTACTTCTAGATGATATGCTTCCCCGTTAGGCGAGCGTCATTCGTGAAATTGAGCAAACTGTCTCTCATTAATAACTCTTTTCAAATAGTCAAAGTTGGGAACAGTTATGAAAGAACTCATCTGTTGAATAATGGCTTGACCGTAACCATTAAAGTACTCCTGTTTTTCTACTAACCCGCTAACAGACTCTGGAAGCGGGTCTAAGAATCTTTTGATACTATTTTTTTGGTCTAACAGGTGATAAAAATAACCAAGTACCGTGGCAACGCAGGCTGCATGAAAAGCTCTGTCTAATGGTCTAGGAATTAGCTTTACCGCAGACATGACTAGAGCTTCTGGCTCATCTAATTTTTCTGTATTTTTGTAGAGTCCATAAACTGCCTCACCTAAAAGTAAATTTATGTGCATGAACTCGTGCAAAATTGATTCTACATACGTTTCAACAGCCCAATGTTGACCAGGAGCAATCCAGATAACTCCGAGAACGTAAGATGAAGTTCCCGAACCACCGCCGTTATTTTCTTTGAGTGGGGACTTTACAAAAACAATGTCACTAATCAAGATACGAACCATTTCAAACAATCTTGAGTCTAGTTGTTGAATTAATAGCAATGATTGTTCAAACTTGTCTTTTATGAGAGCTTCTTCTTCTGGTGTAAACTCCTCGATCAATCCGAATCCACCATTCATAAATGCTTCTTGAGTTCGAGCAATTCTCCTTGTACCAAAAGAAATAGATGGCATATCTGCCAGTGTAAGATTACTTCTTTGAAGCTGGGATAACTGAATAGTGAAAAGTTCTTTCAAGTTACTATGGCATGGCTTAAGTCCAGAATTTGCATGGACAAATTTAAAAACATTAGTGGCTGTATGAGGTAAATTGATAAAAAACATGGGGTTCTCCTTGTTTTTAGATATTAGGGGAAAATTTGAACGATATTTCAGTTAACAAGGAAGTAAGAAACTTCACTCCCTTGTCAACCTATCTATTCAAGAAACTAGAATACAAAACCAGATTCTTGCTTTGCCATGTAGTTAGCAATTGATTCTTTTACAGCTTGAGAATCACGCTTAACTTCTGTTGCCATGCTCTCAAGTAAGTCGTCAATTTCTAACTCTTTTTTGACAGTATTTGCTTCGTGTTGAGACATAAGTCACCTCTCTAAATTAATGTGTTGGTTTTGCTGTTTTTGTTGGGTTAATTTGACCCACTACTCAACAATAACAATGGCTTAAACGCTTGTCGGTAATCAAATGCTGGTAAGCGCGCTCGCGCTTATTTTCTGGGTAGGGTGGACATTGCCCACCCTATCAGTCACAAACACCTAAGTGTTTTTAGTCGTCATCAGCACTATCTTCTAACGTTTATTTTCCGCGAGTTCCAGTGCCACCACCAGTGCTACCGTGTCCGCCACCGCTTTGCCCGCCAGAACCATTCTGACCACCGCCATGACCACCGCCACCAGTACCATGACCACCGCCTGTACCATGACCACCCTTATTATCTGGGATTATGCTTGTGTTGTAGCTCATAATTACCTAGCCTTGTTTTGTTGTTTTGTGTTTTTGGGGTGATTTGTTGCATCACTCTTTGAGGCTAACAATCTAGTTGTAAGTCAGCCATCTCAGAAGGGATCAGCTATAATCACGGGTAAACGGGTAAAATTTGATCCTTTCTGCTCTTGACAAACAAAAAATTTAAGTGTATGCACTCCAAATACCTAAAGGCTTCTGAAGATGGGTTTCAGCAAATCCAGCAAGCCTTACAAGAAGCACAAGATAGTACAGGCTGGCCAAAAGATAGTGATGAATGGCTAAAATATGCAGCTAAACTCAATGATTCCTCATGGACAGAAGATGATGAAATCCCCAAAGGTTTTTCTATACAAACATGGAAACGGTTTATAAATGGAGAGCCAATAGGTACACCCCTTAATATTAATGCCAAAGCATTCAAGATTTTTTGTAAGGTCTTAGGTTTAAATTGGGAAGAAATTATTGAACATAATCCTACTGAACAAATAAAAATTTTAGAACCCAGATATCTGCTTGGATATCGATGTCAAACTGTCTGGGGTCGAAATGATATGATTGAGGATATATTGCAACGTTTAAATAATCCAAAAGAATTACCTATCTTATGTCTATGGGGTGGTTCAGGATATGGAAAAACGGAATTAGCCTACCAAATTTCTCAAGAGGCTATTCATAGAAAAATGTTTGAAAATATTTTATGGGTTACAGCTAGAGATAGTCAAATTGTTAATGAAAAAATTGTGTATGTAAACTCTCAAAATTATACTTTACATATGTTTTTACAGGAGATAACAGAACAGCTTGATTGCTCATTTCAAAAAATTAAACAAAATATCAAAAACCAAAAATTTTTAATTGTTATAGATAATGCTGAAACTTCCGATTTAGAAGAAATTATGGCTTATCTTATTGACTTATTAAGATTTAGTCGAGTTCTTATCACTAGTAGACTGGAAACTAAACCTCAGTATGTTAGAATAATAAAAACTCCAGGATTAGACAGAAAGTGGGCTGATAAACTATTACTTGAAGAAGCTAAATGTAATGAAATATCAGTTATCCTACAAGCTACTGAAGAACAACTTAGTCAAATTTATGAACTATCTTGTGGCGCACCTTTAGCATTACATTTTGTTGCTGGACGCGCTTATCATGATCGAGATATTGAACCAGTTTTATCCGAACTACAACAAGCTGGAAAACGAGTTGAAGTATTTTATCAATATTCCTTAGAAACGGCATGGTTAAGAATTAATGAAACTGCACAAAATATATTGCGATATATTGGATATATTGCTGATGCTGGCATCACTTTAAATGATTTAGCTGCTAGTCTTAAGGTGTCATATTCACAAGTAAATCAAGAAGTTTCTCAATTAAGAAGATGGTATTTAATCGAAGATAAAAAAGATAATAAAAATATTTCAAGAATTGACTTACACCCTTGGGTGAGAACCAGTGTTCGTCAGAAAATAGTTGACAATTGGAAACCCTCAACCGAATATTTAAAACAAATAGCTAATTTAAAGAAAGAACAATTTACATGGAATCCCAGTATAGACAAACCTGGCATTTAAATTCATATGAAGAGAGAAGAAATTTTATACGACTTCTTTCTCTTTTACAAAAAGCAAATTTACATGAAGAAGTTTTAGATCTTTGGAAAAGAGCCAATAAAGGCTTGTGGGAATTATGCTACTGGAATGATTATTTTGAATGTACAATGATTGCTTTAGACTCTACAAACAGTTTACATGATTTTTCGTCCCAAAGTTTAATTTTGAGAGAAATTGGATGGAGTTATATGGAATGGCAAGATTATGATAATGCTGAAAGATATATGAATCAAAGCTTGCAAATAGCTAAATCAATTCAGGATGATTATAATCAGTGTAATTCAATGCGCTATTTAGGAATACTTTTATATAGGAAAAAAGATAGAGAAATATCTTTGGACTTTTATCTACAAGCATTACGAATTATTCATAATAATCGAGAAAATATTTCTCCTATACCAAAAATAGAATGGGCTTATCAAGAAGCATCAATACATAATCTGCTAGGGAGCGTTTATCTTAAGTTACACAATTTTTCCGAAAGTTATCACCAATTAAATATAGCTATATCTCAATTTGAAAAACTAGGGAAATCTTATCGTTATTATCAAATACCACCTCTATTAAATTTAGGCAAGTGGTATTTGATAAACAAAGAGTACCAAAAAGCTAAAGAATTTTATGAAAAATCGTATCAAATAAGTAAAGAAATAAGTAGAACAGATACAATTGCTGCTTCTCTTTTTCGATTAGCTGAGGTATATAATGAAGAGAAAGAATATCAAAATGCTTTAAACCTTTTAGATAAAGCATTAGAAATTAGTGGAAAAGAGATTATTTATGTCAGAGAGAAAATCTTTATTTTAATAAAAAAAATAAAGACAAATTTGGAGCAATAAAAACAACTGTTATTTTCATTATTAAAAATTATTTGTTAAGGAAATTAAACTGACAATAGATGAACCTGTTTCTTCTTCGGAAGTTCTTTGCCTAGCAGAAAATAGAATATCTTTTCGAGATGATGTACAAAGATTAATATTTTCAATATTAGATTTTAAAATACCGTTAATCATTAGTTGTTGATAAACAATAGGAGTTAAATCTAAAAAATATTTTTCATTTCTTTTAACTAAAAACTTCATCCACCCTAAATTTTCTAGAAAATCAAATATATCTTCTGTAACTTCATAACAACAAACATGAATAAAGGGACCGATACCTATGATAATATTAGACATTTGGGAATTAAAATTGTTTTGAAACTCCCTTAAGCAATTGGTTATAATTCCTTGTGATAGACCTTTATAGCCTGCATGAATAGCACCCACTACTTTATTTTTAGGATCGAACAGAAGTAAAGGAATACAATCAGCAGAATAAATCGCTAAAATATGATCTGTTACATTACTTATTAAACCATCAACTCCTAATCTAATTGACCCCCCATCACCTATCTGACAAATGTGAACATTTTTACCATGTACTTGTTCAGCAAAAATTATTCTATTCAAAATATGATTTTCTTGTTCTGGTGTTTGTAATCCTTTAGCAATTCTTGAAAGGGCCTTATAGCCTATAAAAGGATTAATAGATTGCCAGGTTCTAGTGGAAATAATATTGAATATTCTGTATGAATCAAATTTGGTAAAAGAAATTTTATCTGGCATTGTGGGTATTTTATTGATGAGATAAGCAATATATTTTTATATTTTATCTTAAAAATCTTAAATATGAACCTTTAGATACACCGCAACACCTAAACCAATATTAAGACCGATCACGGTGAAACATAGTCCAACAAAGGCTAGAACCAATGCTGAGAACTGGATTCAACGGAAGAAAGCCGCTGAGGGCTTCAGGGGGGTGACAAGATCAGGGCAATCGCATCTAAATTAGTCTTGACAAAATGCTTTAAATGTGTATTTACGTAAAGTTGGGATCAGCCATTTAACTTGGCGATCAACTTAAAAATTGTTTTCTAAGTAAGATTGGCGAAATCTCATTTTAGCCATATAAGTAGCTTCCTTAACTGTCCATTGCTTATGCGAAAGCAAATCAGCAACATTTCCCAACTGAACTAAACCTCTATAGTCACCCGTAATTTGACAAATAACTCTAGCAATAACTCTACAACAAGCATCAGGGTATTTGACAACTTGCAACTCAGAAAACCGAATCACTACCCAATTTCTCTCTAAAAAAAACCGATTGCGCTGACTATCTTTATTCCTATCCACACAATGATGAGGCTTTCCCGTTCGCCCATCATAAGGTTCATCAATCTCAATATCTATCGCTAAACCTGTCGGTTTATGAATCAGAATAAAGTCAGCAGTGTAACGAAAAGATGTACCGGGTATAGGAAACTCACCACCCATGCAGAAGTCATAAAACCCAGAGAAATAACGACATAAGTAAACAAAAAACTGTTTTTCACTTACCCCTTGCTGTACTCCTCCCTTACTCTGACTTGCTGGCGGTTGAACAATTTTTTTCAACAAACTTTTAAGCAGCTTAGATTGCTCCTGCAACATAAAATTATATTGCTCAGTTTCCTTGCCATTTGGCTGCAAGTAACACAATTGATAACTTTCGTATTCGGCTAACTGTTGTTGATACTCAGCTAGTCGTTGCTCATAGCGATCGCGCACTTGAAAATCAATAAACCGCAGATAGGAAAAAGTCGCCACTGCACTCACTGAGGAACAGGTCAGCGATGACCAGAAAGCCATAACACTCATGCCAAACAGCCAGTTAACCAACATTACTACCGCAACACTGGCTATCCAAAGTTGAATTATCAGGGAATAACGAGAATTATTGGAAACTGGCGATCGCGGCGTCAAAGGCGGTTTTCTTGTAGAGGAAGCACTTTCTTCCAAAATAGGTATCGGGTTATCCGCGCAAAACTGACGAATTGAATCGGGGATAAGAATAACTGGGTAAAAGCCTCTTATTTGGCTCATGGTTATGCTTTCTGTAGGCGATGTATAAGCTCAGACTATGTGTAGTTTCAGCCTTTAACCTACTAAATATGCGCGTCGTATCTCATCATGCCAAGGAATTATACACACCTATACCTAATTGGCGATGTCATCGACTTATACATGGGCTAACGCCCAGATATTGGGGTGGAAATAATAATTTGGTACGCTACTACTCATGCCTACAAATCTGCCCAATAATACACAAAAAGTTGCCACAGACCGTCTCAAATCGACGCGGGACAAACTGACAAGAAAAATCAAATTGGCATTGAAGGCTGCAACGTCCGAAGAAACTCTGGAAGTGTGGATGTTGATGAAACGGCAGGAACTCAAAAGAACGACTCCTGGGTTATCGGAACAGCAGATGGAAAGCGTCGTGCGATCGCTAATCCTAGAACTCGGCTATGACATCATCGCTACCTCAACTGCCTCACCTGCTGCTGCATCGCCAGAACCAGAAGTTCAGACAGATGAAAGCGAAGTGGATGACGCGGATGAGGATAACGATGCTGATTTCACTAACGACGATCTTGAAGGCGACGAAGATAACTTTTCAGAAGAATTATCAGATGTATCTGAAGAAAAACTTCCTTCTCGCAAGCAGCGGGTTCCTGCTTTGAAAAAAGTTGAAAGCTTAAGGGCTTCTACGCGAAATGGAAAGCACTATTAAGCATTGTTGAATTTGAAATCGTAGACGAGGTTTTACACAACCGTGTCCCTACAACAATGTGAAGCTGACGACACAAGAAATACACTCATTTCCTACACTAATACTTCTTTGCTGGGAAGAGTGGATTTCAAATCGGACTCCCTAGAACTTATCCCAGAGACGGAAATTTTGGAAGTAGGCGATGAAAGCATTGACTCTCATAGTTTGGAACACGAACTCACGCCAGAAACGCTAGCCATACTCGCTAGCATTGAAACTTTTGATGAGTATTTTCATTGTTGCGGAAGGTGGTAACTAATGTATTTAGCCAAAGATTCGTTAGCCAGATATTCGATACAAGCAGTCGAACTCTGGAATCAATTGGAAACTGCTGAAACTCCCGAAGAAGAGGAAACTATCCTCAAACAACTCTGGGAAATTCAGACAGACCAGGAAATTGCTGTTGACACTCAAGCCGAACTAGCAGACCAACTAGATGCTGAAATTTGTGCCGTCAAAGCACGTTTAAAACACTTAGTAGAACTGCATAATGAGGCAATTGAACGACTGGAACGGTGGCGCAACAGTCTAGATAAAACCCTGCTACAATTTCACTCAATGGGAGTAATTCCTACAGAGATTGTGGGGCGATCGCGTCACATCCGACTCAAGGAAAATCCGCCGAGTTGCGAAGTGTTAATAAATCCTTGTGATTTGCCAACAGAGTACCGCACAGAAAAGCTAGTTGTTACACCCAACAAACGCAAAATCCTAGCTGACTGGAAACAAGGCATTCCCGTTGATGGTACTCGAATTGAGCGTAAACTCAGAGTTGAATATGGAATAGTACCATCAAATCTTACCTCTGCAACTGAGGTAATTTCTAATCGGGCTGCTGCAAACTCTCAGGAAACTCATTCAACTACAACGCAGAATACTGGGCGTAAAGAAAAGGCGATCGCTAAAAGCGTTGATCGTTCTAACAAGAAGATGAAAGCACGAGCCGGGTAGGGGTAAATTTTCAGACAAGCAAGCGTGGGAGGTTTAACTAACAGCAGATAGTTGTTATATCGCTATCTGCTAAACCATTTTTTTGAAGTAATTTAGGACATCTTAATCCATGAATAAACAAAACAACCATTCCTTTGACATTTCAACATTTGACACAATTACCTACCGAATTTATCGAGGGAAACTTGCCATCTTAATTGAGGATGGAGACGCTCGCATCGATATATCGTTTCCCATAAAAGATGGGCGATTGTTCGTCCTCCTTGGTTCTATAAGAGCCGCTGTAGCTGAAGCAATGACCGATTACTTAGAAGTAGAAGCCTACGCTGATGAGCCGCTACTATTATTAAGTGGATCTTTGAATAAAAATAAGTTTAATTAATATTAATAAGGGGGCTAACGCCCATAAGTAGTATGATAAACTATTAAATAGCATAGCAAAAATGAAATGGTTGACACCAGAAGAGGCAGTCGCGGTCGCTAATTTATCGGTAACGAGCGAAGAGTTAATTGAGTATACAATTAAAGCCGAAAATGAAGAAACAATAGAGGAAAAATTCCAAAAGATTGGACTGCTATTTGACCGCGATCGCTGGCAAGCCAAAAAACATTATCTAGGTCTCCTCTCGCCAGCTAAAGTTAAAAAACCAGTCGCTACTAAATCATCAACCTCTGCAAGCGATTCAGAATCAATAGATGATGATAATTGGGCAGAGGAAGATGAAGAAAATACTGTCTCTGAAACTGAAGAATTCCACAATTTACAATCCGAACATCAAGAAGAACCTTATATCTTAGAGAAATGTACTGTCGAAGTGCACCTGACATTTAAACCAGATGACGGCCATCCAGACGGACGAATTGTAATTATTTCCGCAAGTAGTCACAGGGACTTTCCTGTTAGCCAAACGATAAGGGAGTCATCCTTGGGAGAATTACCGCCTCCTCTAAAAGAACTGCTGAAGGAACTTGTAGCAGATTTTCCCAATCGCCAAGTGCGGCGACAGATTGCTAATGCTCGCAACCAAAAGAAAAGAAGCGCTAACCCAAATAAACCTGGAAGCGAAGCAAGTAGCACCACTACGTCTACAACTTCTACAGAGTCTAAAACTACTGGGACGCAACTGACCTTATTTGGGATTTGAACGACATACCTACTTTTGGGAAAAAAAAATGACTTCAAAAAAGAAAGTGCTAATTTCCTTCGAGGGACAACAGCATCCTGTTGATGAGGAAATAGCAAATGATGATAACGAACTCCGCAAATTGCTCACAACTTATTACCCAGATTGCGCCAACGCCGACATCATTAGAAAACCTGGACAATTGATTACAGTAGCCAAACGCAACGGCTCTAAAGGAGTAAAATAACCATGAAAATGACTCCTTTAGAATTCCTCATTAATGCACCAGAAGAAGTCAATCCAGCACTATCTATGTGCCGGAAACTACAACGGTTAGAGCTTTCTGGCGAACTCGATAGCGCGACTATGAAAGAAATGGTAAAAGCTATTGAGTTAGCTATTTCAAAAGGGACAGACGATGTGAGAGCAGTTGAGCAAACTAAGGAACGATTGTTAAATAGTCGCTCTGTAGCTGGTGCAGTTCCAATGGGGTTTTAATATGGCTGCAATTTGGAATGCTAAATCCGCTCTGCAAATATTACAGCAGTGCCAACCAATCACCGACTTTAAATCAGCAACCGACTATTTGTGGACTAAGCTGAACACTTATCAGCTACTCAGTCTTTATCAAGAATTGTTTCCTTTAGAATGGGAAAAAAGCCAATCCGAAATCTACTCTGAAGATGAAAGTCACAGTCCGAAGGAGTTGGAGTTTATTTCGCTAGTTAGCGAACATCTGTTTCCCATTGACGACATAATTATAGAGGGTGCTTATGAAGAGCGCCTCTATCAAATTCCTGTCTCGCCCAAAGGAGTAGATTGGCAAGACCATGAAGAAGGAATTGACGCATTGCGAAGCGGATGGCAGATATTACTGCCGCTTTCGCAGTCAGGTAGATGGTGGTTGGAATCCGTAGCAGGTGAGGAAGGGGAATCGTGGTACGAATGCACGTTTGGATACAGCTTGAAAGACATTGCAAATCCCGAAAAAACTAACTTCAAACTTCTTAAAAGATTAGCCCGTCGTGTTGCACCTCCTATCAGCGATTTGCCGACAGCATTAGCACTCCTTGACTTGGAAACAGGAAATATTTGGCTAGACCAAAGTGTTTGCTGTGAAAGTTACTGGAATCGCAATTTTGAATCAAGACCCTGGACAATTGAAGACATTAAATTCCTAGCTAGTGAATGGAAAAAAGCCAGTCAGCTATTAGATAAAGCCTGCGAATTGATTGACTGGATTGAATCTGACCCTAACACCAATTTTTCGCACATCTTAGCATTATGGAATCTGACATTGCATCTGAAGTAATTCGAGAGGTACTAGAGGTTGCCCCTCGAAAGTTGTCCGCTATTCAAGCCGAACTTCTCTTTATTGAGGGCGGGACTTACATTTTTCACTATCAATCTGCGGACAGTTCTAAGTACAAATGTCTGTCTCCAGCAACTCTGCGAGCAGCTTTTGCAAATACACCCATTGATTCGGGTTGGATAAACCCTGAATCGGGGATAGTACGTTGGGGAACTGGCAGCGCCGGGGAATGGACAATTAAATTTGTACCACCTCAGAAACACGAAATAAATCTGTTGGAATCAAAGCACTTGATTCCTTTACCAGCAATGGTGTTTTTGGGGTTGAAATCTGATTACTGGATTTGGGCAATTAAAGGCTCGAAATTTGACCCAGAAGCAGAAGCTTTTCACGTTCCGCTACCCAATGTTTATTTGCATTCCTATCAATCTTGCGGACGCATCTGCTGGGGAGATAATAAACCGCCTGTTGCTTCGCCCAATAATATTACAAAAGCTTGGGAATTGTTTATCTCTAGTCCTTTCAACGGACATTTGAGCGATGGCAAATCTAGGGCACAACCCAGTGATATACGCGGACAACTCGAAAAAGCGGTTAAACGTTCATCTTACCCTGTTAAAGATTTAATTGCTACCAAGCAAACAATTGCCAAATTAGTTGCAGCAATAACTGATGATTGAACCACCAAACTTAAATCCATACCAGCTAGAATTGGTCGATTATAAGATTGTCAAACTCGGAGAAAATCCGCCGCTTCACTCTAGCAGTATGTTCGAGTACCTGATTGGCAGCAATGGAATTTTTGCTAGAGCGGTTAGACTGGGTTTAGAAGTGATAATTCCGGTGGAACTTTTTACTGCGTCACTCAGAGGATTAGAACCGATTGAGCCTTTAGTCCGATTAACGCCCGGACGAATCCCTCAGCAGATACTCATCCAAATGTGGAAGGAAAGTTGTATCGCCGCGCTTGCAGAACCACCGTTAGAAATTATTTTCCACATTCATTATGAGCAAGGACAATGGCAACTTGTAGTTCCAGAGCAAACGCAAAGTTCTGCTAGATGCAAAGCGATTGAATACGGTTTAGATTCCTCCTACATTAACGCCACTGTAGAGGTACATTCGCATAATCGAATGGCAGCTTTCTTCTCTGGTGCTGATGATGCGGATGAAGGGGGTTTCCGCATTTTCGCAGTTTTAGGGAAAGTGACTGAATCGAGTGCTGAAATTATTTGCCGCGTGGGAGTTTATCGGCAATTCTGGCACGTTCCTGCTGACTGGATATTTGAATTGCCTAGTTTCATTGTAGATGTCACAGTTGGCGGAGAAAAAAACTATTTGATTGATAAATTTTACTCCACTTCTGTTGCGCCATCTTTGTTAGATGACCCTATCGAATTACCAACAACAATTGGAGATTTACCCCATGTTTAATTATGATTATTTGTCAGCTTCGCCTTTGATTGTCAGACAAGCCAATTCGATTGATTTTTGGCTAATTGGGGCGGGAGGAACTGGTTCTTGGCTATCGTACCATATTGCACGGTTGGCACGGAGTTTGGGTAAGTCGGGGAAGAAGGTGCAATTTGCGATCGCAGATCCCGATCTAGTTGAAGAGGCCAACATCAGCAGGCAAGCTTTCTGCGATAAGGAAATCGGACTGCCCAAGGCGCTGGTTCTAGCGTTGAGATACTCTATCGCTTGGGGAGTTGACACGACGGCTTTCGTGCAGGAATTTGACCCCAAGCTAATCCGCTACGCCTACGACAAACTGACCATCCTGGTGGGGTGCGTGGACACGGCAGCCGGCAGAGCGGCAATTAATCAGGCTCTGGAGTTAAACCAATTTTACAGCCGTTCTGAAATTCCCCGCGTGTGGTATCTGGATTGCGGAAATCATGCAGCAGCCGGACAAATTTTGCTGGGCAGTTCTTTGGAAACTGACCCGGAGTTCTATAATTTTGGGGGGCTGGGATGTGCTAGGCTGCCATCTCCGGTGCTCCTGGCTCCTGACCTTTTGAAACCGAAACCTGAAGAGTTGACAAATAATCTATCTTGTGCTGAGATGGCAGTGCTGAATGTGCAGAGTGAGAGCGTGAATGTTCGAGTGGCGGCTGAGGCGGCGGATTATTTGTACCGGATGGCTGCGGGCAATCTCAAGCGGTTTGCGACCTATTTTGATTTGGAGAGTGGGACGGCGCGATCGCTCTACATTACCCAGCAATCGGTGTGTGCGGCGTTGAAATCTAACGCTTGAGTCTAACATCCGTCACTCGCCCAACCAATGTCCCGATAGAAAATCTTCCATCAAGACTCATTTAAGTCATGGTTTAATCCTTCCCCTCTCCTAGCCTCTGGCTGGCAGCGATCACTTCCCTCAGCATCGTCTCCCGGGTTATCGGTTCCTCAACTTCATCTCTAAAAAGGGCCTGTGCTGCACGTTCTTTTCTCGTCAGGCGTTCATATTCGTCGCTCTCAATAGTTTTGTCGCATAGCAGAATCAGATACTCTACATCCCGCGTCTGCCCCCTCCTATGAATTCGATCCAAACTCTGCAAATAGTGAGCTGCCTGGTTAGACATAGACTCATAAATAGCCAAACGCCCTCTGTGTAGTGTTAGCCCTGCCCCTGCCGCAGCAGGGTTGGCGACAAATAACATCGTTTCGTTATCTTCTTGGAACTTACGCACTGCCTCCCTGCGCTTTGCAACATCACTAATTGTCCCGTCGTACCGCACTGGATTGAAGTGACTGTACCTTTTAACAATGGCGTTAAGGGATGCGGTGTAGAAAGACCATAAGACAACCTTTTCGCACTTCTGGTTAATCGCCTCCTCAAGTATGCCGTCAAGCGCTATAAGCTTGGCAGGTATCTCTGTGTACCCCTCGACAACAGATATGGGATTTGAACATATCTGTATGAGCGCGCTACGACGAGCCAAAAAAGAAGTCAGTTGTCGCTGGAATGTCTCATCATCAGTAGAACGCAGGTCAATAATTAGGTTTCTTAAAGCGGCTGCGTACACCCTTTCCTGTTCAGGTTGTAAGGGGACAAAAACACGATGAAAACTTTTAACAGGGAGGTCTGGAAGCACATCAGTTTTAAGGTGACGAATGAAAAGACCTCGATGTTCGATAGCTTGTTGAACAACCAAAAGAGCTTGTACACGGTCATCTGGGATGTTTACCCCATCAAATGTCAAGCCAAAGTCCACGATGTTGAACTGTTGGATGAGGTCTTGGGGTGCATTGGGGGCAGGGGTGCCACAAAGTACGAACGCACGACCGCACCATTCACGGAGTCGGCGTAGGGCTTGAGTCCTCTTAGCCTCCAGATTCTTGATGTAGAAGGACTCGTCTACAACCAAAACAGCACGATCCTGGTAGGAACGGAGTAAAGCCCGTAACTCATCCTCCATAGAGGCTGCTGTCTCGAAGTTTGTAACAAGTACGTCAGCCCCTGATCCTATAGCAATGCGCTTTTGTTTCCGGGAGCCACTCACAACCTCAACTTTGTAGAGGTCTCCCTTGAACCGCTTAAAGTCACGCGGCCATTCAGCCACCATGCTCTTTGGTGCCACAATGAGCGCGAAGTCCACCTGATCTCTAGCTACGAGTACGTCGAAGGCAAAAATCAGGGTAACAGTCTTGCCAGCCCCCTGCTCGTCGAACACACACAACCCGTAACCTTCTGGCTGGGTCATGGCAGCGACGTTCACCAACTGATGGTCATCGAGGACATCCAGCCCATCAACTTCGGTGAGGTAGGTTTTGGCTACAGACTGCCCCCCAGTAAGGATTGTGTTAACCTCCTTATAAAGTTGTTGATGCCTTTGTCTCACCCGTAACCTGTTTTCCGCAAATAGCTTTGCCTCTGCACTCCACCGAAGGTCAGCAGCCACTTCAGCGTCTAGAAGTGCGCTAACGTCCTCAGCCGCTATCCATAGCCCGTCAGCCGAGCGGTGTACCTTGACTCCAGGGAGAGCATTCCTAAGTAAACCGCTTAACGTATGGTAGTCTGTAACCTGACGTGGGGTAATGACTAGGCGCTCCAACAGGTCTGATATCCGCACATCCGCTGTAATGGTTTCTATCGTTCGTCCTCTCATCACTCAATGCCTCTCTCCCGTAGAATTTCTGTGACCATCGGTTCCACCAACTTCAAGGCTTTTAATAAACCCTCAAGGTTTTCCGGTTTGATCTGATCACGAAATGCTCTAGGGGGTAATTCTTCAAGCCATTTGACAAAGGACTCAATTCTTGAATCAGCACCCACTGCCCGCCTTTGAGCACCCTGAAGATTGGCAGTAGTGATTGCATCTTGAATATAATCCTGAGCAAGATCTAGATCCCTTTCATTTCGCGCTCGCGCCAACAATTCACGAGATTCTGGGTTATTGAGCGTCTGCTTTAGAGCGCGAACCTGTAGCACGTTCGTAAATTTGTCATCTAATAACAAGTCGAAGACAGTGTGCTTTAATCCATCGTCTTGGTTAAGCGTAAACGCAATCCCACCATGCTTTGTCTCCCCGCTAGTTAGTTCATTAAAATACTGGAAGTACCTATCGGCTCGGTGCTTAACTTCATAAGGGTCCCGCTTTTTCTGGTTAATGTGATACTCTTCAAAGTCAATGACCCAATCTACCATTTTCAAATATCTGCTGACTGTGGCAGTGTCAGGGCCAAGAGCAAACTTCATGGATAACTCACGCTTCATTTCAGCCTGCCGTTGGCGACCAGGCACTCTCGGCTCTAGTGTTAGCATCTCCTGCCATTCTTCATACACTTTTCTCGCCTTGATGGAATCAGGCCAGTCCAGCTTGCAGTCTGATTCAAAGTTGAGCGAAACGACTACTGCGTTCCGGTCATCCTCTGTGGCGTGTTCAGTGAGCTGCCAAACTTGGATAGACTCTGCCCGTCGCTTCTGTTCCAAGTTAAACTCGTTACTGCTCCGAATGTAGTAGCAGGCTGCAACCCTACGGTTTCCGTCCAACAAAGTGCCGTTTATATCTAAAATCGGCGGCTTGCGAACCCCATTGATAGCTATACTCCTTGCAAGTTCGACAATTTCAAATTGATCGCTCTTTTCATCATCGGCAATACCAGGAAGTTCCATCTTACTCAGCATGATGTCCAGGAGTTCTTCTGGGTTTGGGTCACGACTGTTCTTCTCACGGAACTGTCCTAAGTGGATATCAAGTCGATCGTTCTTGTTCCACAGAGCAATGTCAGTAATCTTTACAAAGCCTGAACACATCGGCACTGACCTGCCTTGGAAAAAAGGTGTCGGGAGAACTGCTGCAGGTTGGATACCGTTGGAGGCAACAAGTTCGAGTCTCTTAGTTTGGGTGGTTGGCTCAGTAGTATCTAGCATTACTTGTTCGCGGATCTGAATAATCTGTTCAACGATTTGATTAATGTCACCTGACAAGGACTTGCTGGCAGCTTCGTCTCCCCTCTGGCTGGCACTACGCTTTAAGACAGTGATAACTTTCGTTAAAAGCTGAAATGCCTCGTTTGGTGGGAGAGGATTGTCCTTACCCTGTTGCAAAATCTCTTCTACTTCTTCGGCTACGTCTGCCGAGATGCGGCTGGCTTCTTCAATGACCGCCTCTATCAACTGTCGGACATCTTGGCTAATGTCTGTTTTTAGTACCATTTTTTGTCATCTCCCTTGTAGGGCTAAACCAACTCTTGCTCGTATTCGCTCTGTTCTTCATAATCACGCTTCAAATGGGCAACATCGCGCACCTGGGCAGCTAATCCCTCCTCACGAACGATTCTTTCTAATCGGTCAAATCCTCTTTTTTTTGACTGTCGGACTACATCTAAGGTCAGCCCAAGTGCTTCAGCAATCTCAGCGTTCGATATATCCATGCAGTCTGCTGCGAGTGCATCAAGTATGCAGGTCATCACATTCTGGACATTGTGTTGACCCAACCTTGGTAGCAGAGAGCGGACTATGGCAATAACTTGCGATCGCTTTTCCTCCCAGTCCAACTCTTGAGTAGAACTGTCAAGAGCGTCTTCATGTTCGGTTGACGAGTCTGGGATTTGTTCTAACTCATCAGAAGTAAGGGTTTTACGGTTTTTCTGCTGTGTGCGGTAATAGTCGCAAGCTTTGTGGTCAGAAGTCTTCCACAGGTAGGCAACCAGGTTTGAAACCTTTTTGCGATCGCGGATTGCTACATAAAGGATGTCAACAGCTTCGGCCACAATGTCACCCACCTCGTCATTTGATAGCGAGTTCCACTTCAAGGCAATTCGCCTAGTAAGACCGTCGAGGACGCCGCTACGGTGCAGAGCCTCAAGCATTCTTCTGGGGTCACCCACAGCAGCAACTTCGTTGGCCAGCCGCAGGAATTGCTCCTGCTGCTCTTTTGTAATATGTTCCGACTGTCCATTTGAATTTGGCTCCCGGCTGTCTTGCATCGTGGACTTCCTACTTATTAGTCATGGTTGTGACACATGAACGTGGTGAACGCAGTCAGAGAGAGATGCTTCCCTCTATTTAGATGTCTGAGCCGTGACACCCCTGCTTCCAGTACCGCACTAGCAACAGACCAACCTGCTAAAACCGAATAAAAAACGCGCCTGGTTGAGTCGTTATTGCTTTACAGACAAAAGTAGGATTTACCCTTTACAAAATAATTTAATATTGAAGGTTTAGCTAAAATGCTTATTAGCCTAAAAGGACGGCTACCGCCGCCCGTCAAATAAACTAAATCCTATCGATATATGTAGGGTCAGCCTGAATTCGCTCGTCGAAGTCCATATTCTCCCATTCTTCAATAACCCTCCCCGGTCTGTCCATCAAATCCGCAGGAGCACTGCTGGGACGCACGAATGGGTATTTATCCTCATCTTCAGGAGCGATCGCCAATTCCACCAGCTCAGTATCTTCATCTTCAAACAGAGCCGGATTAACACTTGTATCAACCTTTAGTTCCATTTCAATCACCTCAAAAACACTTCCAACGGTCAACACTTGACCAAGTTTCAACCTGTTAAGGCTTAGATAGACTTTTCTTACCTGCCTTACCAACTGTTTCAACAATTCTTATTATAACACCTCGATTCTAGGGAGAAATCAACTCATGGTCGCCACAGTTGTTACCGAACAAGGACTCAAGATTCCCGTTTTTGATGCTGCTTACACTGATGCCAAAGGTCGAAATGTAGGAAAATTTTTCAACAACCCAGAAATCCTACGCCACTCGATTTTGCAAGCAATGTTTCAACCAGACGAACTGAAGACATTAATGATTGTCAAACTTGACAAATCCAATCCAGATCCTAGCCAATTACGCGCCAGCATCCACGACCCCGAAGATGGCATCAAGCGACGCATGATATTTCAATCTGGCAACAGTTATTACTTTGGTGACGAAACCCTAGCCAAAAAGATAGGAGACTTATTCGCAACCGAAAAAGACACCGCCTGTCGCTACGGTTCTCTACTGGTCAGCACTTGTATGTCCGGCGTATCAGAATGCGACAACCTGCGAGTAAAAATTGTTGATTTCACCGACCCGCAATATGCTAAATATCGAACCGGAGACTGTCACGGTGCAATCAGTTACGACTTACTCAAAAGCATCGGCGGCGAGAAAAATCGAGCCAGCCAATTTCGTTTCGCTTGGCTTCGCAGTTGGAATACAGAAAATACAGAATCAACACCTCAAGTCAGCTTTCTGGCTAAAGGAACGCTCCGCCCCGATGACAATTTACTCGACTCATTAGCCGATTCCGAAGGTAACAAACCCCAACTCATTTTAGACCGCTCTAGCATTAAAGGCATCAATAAAAAACAACTCAAAGAACTCATTCCTTGTGGCGATTACGAATTACCCAAAGCCATCCTTGGAAACCGCAAAAACAGTCAAATCGGCATCACCCAAACAAGCTGGCAGTCCACCGGGGTTTGGTTCGACGAAGCAGCCCAAAGACAAGACCTAGTGCCAGCAGCTAAAGCCGAAGCCCAAAGGCTGGCAGCATTGCAGCGCGACCCGATGAAATTGCGCCAAGCCATGATTGAAGATTACGACAGGCGCGAAGCATTTTTGGCTCGTTTGAACGAAAGAAAACTCAAGGAACAGCAGGACAAACTATCAACTACAATTGACGACGAAATAAACGGTGACAGCGAGGAAAGTACCGAAGATAAAAAGCGGGAAAGACAGGACATTCAGATGCTAAAAGCCGATAAATTCGGACTGATGATAGGCAGTCCCGAATTCACCAATATGGCAGAAAGGTGGCTGGCATCCAAATGGCGAAATCTGGCAACCAGGGGAGCTTTATCAATGACTTCTGCAATGGCACTACCCTGCGAAGATTTACCCCAAGGCACGGTTTGCGCTAACCATTTAGAAGAAGGAGAATGCGTTCAAGGTCGATTCCCAATTCTTAACAAAGATGGTCTGAGGATATATCAAAATGTACACGCAAAAAACCTGGAAAATATTCCAGAGGAAACCCGCGCTGTCATGGCGAAAATCAAAGGGGTAATTTGGTTCAATCCCAAAGACTTAGAAAAGTTCCATCAAGGAGACTTTGACGGTGACGAACCATTTGGCATTGAATCTGGAAAACTTCCTCACATTGCCCAACAAATCTTACCAGCACAAGACGGGTTATTTGACTTCGGGGAAGTGGTACAAGCTGAGAAAGTTCCCTATACGAAAGTTCGGTATCGAGAAGACGATTCTGAAGTCAGACAAGGTAAAGTTAAAGCAGGCGATCGCAAGTTTACCACCCTAGAACAAATCGGAGTTGCCAGTTCTCAAAATGAAGTCGGAATCGTCGCTTTAGCCATTGGTAAAGTAGCAGCAGCACTCCCCAACCCCGGCGAAGATGAAAAGCTATTTCTCAAGCAGCAAAAGCGATTTATCGCTGCTCTCAGCATCATGGAACAGTACGAAGTTGACTACCAGAAAAACTCGCTGCGGGGTAAAGATGCCAAAGAAGTGAAAGAGAAAACAGGTTTAAACCCCGACACTTTACTCGAAAAAGTAGACGAATGGTGCGAGAAACATAAAAGCTGCACTTACTTTTTCCAGTACAAAGGAGACGACCGACTGTACAAACAATTTCCCATGCCCGCCGACTTTCCCAATGCTGTTTACGTCCTAGCCAAAGAAGCCGTTAACCCTTATTGGGAACAGACGCGACTCATCCACCGCAACCGAGATGAATTTCAGCACATTCTTCCCCCTATTCCGGCTCATTTAATCGTGTCAAAAGACAATCGCCAGCAACTGAATGCAGCAGGCCTTGAGTATGAAAAAGAAGGGAAGGAATTGCACGTTTCCTATGAGTACAAAAATGCCTTAGTAGAGAGAGGAATCGAGTACCGACACAGCAAAGAAAATGACCTGCCTTGGGAAGAAAACGAATTGCAATGGGCGAAAGACCTGGTGCAGCGCTTTCAAGAGGACAAAAGTATTATCTACGATCGCACTGGCAGCGACATCAAAGCTCGAAAAGAGGAAATGGGCAAACTTTATGACAGCTATCGAGCCGAAATTGACGAAATTTGGGATACTCCAGACAGAAAAACTAGAGCGGCTCATGCCTTATTCCAAGCTACCCACACTTCCGATAATCTGAGCAAACACCGGACAATTTGCCAGAAGGTGGCAGAGGATTTGGAAATTACCTTTTCCCTCCAAGAAGACTACGAATTGCTGCACGAAGCCTTACCGCGAGATGTCTACGTGCTGCAAGTTCCTTTCCAGAAAGTGAAAACAAAAGATGGCAGAACTATTGACCTACCAAACCAATGGAAAGACGCACTGGATAGCAAAGGCATTGAATATGAAGCCACTGCTCATCCCGAATTACCGTTAGTTGAATTCGCCTTCAAAAACTTACCTCAGAACATGGTGGCGAAACTGGATGCTAAATACGGAGACAATTCTAACGATCGCATCGACACCGACTCTTTGAAGGTAACAAACTACTCCGGTAATGAAACCAGACTCCTCATCGTACCTCCCGTCGATTGTCGGTGGATCGAGTCTCAAGATAAAGCAGGTAGAGGCGCACTTGTCTACAAACTGTTCATGGATGAAATCTCCGATGCTTTGTCAAATTATCGGGTAAATCAAATAGAAGTAGTCAATGTCAAACATCCCGATAACGACTACTCAGAGGAAGATTTCTCCAAGTCAAAATGGAAAGATCGGAAAGTCACTGTGCAAGTGGGAACGATCGATTTACCTCCCACTCACGAGAAGTATTACCGATTTCAAGGCACTCCCATTATCCAGCTTGACGGGGAAAATTTGGGTACATTTTCCCCCGAAAGTCCTAAGTTGCCCCCTGGAACTACTTTTGAGGCAATGCTTTCCCCCGACAAAGGCGGCAGGTCGGTTATGCTGAAAGTCGATCGCGAATCGATTCGGTTGCCTGAAATTCAATTGCCATTGATCGATTCACCTGAAGTATCTCAGAGTTCTGAGTTGGCGAAAACTGGGCGTAGCGCGATTCGCTCAGCGATCCACCCAAACGGAATCGCTCAAAACAGTAGCACGTACCAACCGCCAAAATTCCAACAAGAATCTGCTTCAAAACCAGAAACGGCAGTTAATAACGGAAAGCGCGACACCACCAACGCTAAAGCTGACAACTGGCGGCTTTCTCTGCAAGACACGCTTTTTAGCGTCGTGTCGGAAACATACAAGCAACGGCGATCGCACCTTCCTTCCGATAGTACCCAACACTTCAAGTTTGGCGACAACCAATGGACGGCTTACGTGCAGCCTAACGGGGATTGCTTTGTCAGAAACGAGTCCAAGCGCACCGTGTTTAAAGCCAACGTTAACACCGGGGAGGTTCAAATTCCCCTGACAGAGCAAGCTGCGGCTCGTTTCCAAGAGATGATTGTAGAACGGGAAAAAGCTTTGTCCC
This sequence comes from Microcoleus sp. PH2017_28_MFU_U_A, assembly GCF_020738035.1. Classification (NCBI taxonomy): domain Bacteria; kingdom Bacillati; phylum Cyanobacteriota; class Cyanophyceae; order Oscillatoriales; family Microcoleaceae; genus Microcoleus; species Microcoleus sp. PH2017_28_MFU_U_A. The sequence continues at coordinate 90,433 of NZ_JAEQCX010000022.1, read as the reverse complement.
AGTCCCGAACTACTTTCACGCCTGCGACTGAATCGAAACCGAGGGAGTTGGAAATGGTTTAGTTGAGTGGGGGTGGTTGGGTTTTAAGGGGCGATCGGGGAGGAGCCAATGGAAAATTTTCCATTGGCTTCTGTCACTCATTTGTCACACTATCGCCTACATTCAGTTTAGACATTCGCCACCAATACGTCATAGTTTATGCTGATTTGTTTAGTAATTTTTACTTCAATTACTGACATTCTTTGGCTAGCGGGATGCCTAATTCTGTGACGATGGATAAGGCGCGATCGCAATCTAGCGCTAAATCGTACTCACCCAATTCTTGAGAAAGTTTTGTTTGTTTTTCTAGAACGATAGCTAAATGATACTGATTGAAATCAATTGCTTTTTTATAGTTTTGCAAGGTGCAGTAACAATTAATTATTTTAATGATGACTTGCTCTTCATTGGGGGAATCGCGAATTGTCTGTAATACAGTCAAGGTTTGCTGATAAAAGTTGATGGCTTCAGCATATTCTCCAAGCTGATTGGAAGCATTTCCTAAGTTACATAGGATTTTCGACTCTTCTACCAGATCGCCGATTTCCCGCACAATTGTTAAATGCTGCTTGTCAAAGTTAATGGACTGGCGATAATCTCCTAGTGCATCGCAAGCAGCTCCCAAATTTCCCAGTGCGATTCTCTCACCGTTGCGATCCCCGATTTCTTTTGCAATGGTTAAATGCTGCTGATGAAAATTAATGGCTTGGACATAATCTTCTAGTGCATCGTAAGCAGCTCCCAGATTTCCCAGTGGAATTTCCTCACCTTTGCGATCGCCGATTTCTCTTGCAATGGTTAAATGCTGTTGGTGAAAGTTGATGGCTTGGAGATAATCTCCTAGTCTATGGTAAGTGAGTCCCAGATTTCCCAGTACACTTCCCTCACCTTTGCGATCGCCGATTTCCCGTGCAATAGTTAAACTCTGTTGGTGAAAATTAATGGCTTGGGGATAATCTCCTAACGCATCGTAACCAGCCCCTAGATTTCCCAGTGCGGTTCCCTCTCCCTTGCGATCGCCAATTTCCCGTGCAATAGTTAAACTCTGCTGGTAAAAGTTGATGGCTTGGGGATAATCTTCTAGTAAAAGATAAGCATTTCCCAGACCTCCCAGCGCGGTTCCCTCACCTTTGCGATCGCCGATTTCTCGTGCAATAACTAAACTTTGCTGAAGACAGTTGATAGCTTGGGGATAATTTTTTATTGAACGGTAACTACCTCCCAGACTTGCCAGTACACTTCCCTCATCTTTGCGATTGCCGATTTCCCGTGCAACAATTAAACTCTGCTGGAGATAGTTGATAGCTTGGGGATAATCTCCTAACAAAAGGTAAGCTGTTCCCAGATTTCCCAGTGCGATTCCCTCACCGTTGCGATCCCCGATTTCTCTTGCAATGGTTAAATGCTGCTGGTGAAAGTTAATGGCTTGGGAATAATCTCTTAGTGCATCGCAAACAAGTCCCAGACCTCCCAAAGCACTTCCCTCACCGTGGCGATCGCCGATTTCTCGAAAAATAGTTAAACTCTGCTGGTGAAAGTTGATGGCTTGAGGATAATCTTCTAACACATTGCAAGCAAGTCCCAGACCTGTCAATGCGCTTCCCTCGCCGTCGCGATGACCGATTTCCCGTGCAATGGTTAAACTCTGCTGGTAAAAATTGATGGCTTGGGAATAGTCTCCTAGCGAACGGTAAGCAAGTCCTATGTCTCCCAATGCACTTCCCTCTCCCTTGCAATCGCCAATTTCCCGTGCAATAGTCAAATGTTGCTGATGAAAGTTAATGGCTTGGGGATAATTTCCTAGCAAACAATAGGCAGCTCCCAGATTTCCCAGTGCGGTTCCTTCTCCCTTGCGATCGCCAATTTCCTGTGCAATAGTTAAACGTTGCTGATGAAAGTTAATGGCTTGGGGATAATTTCCTAGCAAATAGTAAGCATTTCCCAGATTTTCTCGAATAACCCCATCTAGATCGAAGCTTAAATTGCCCAAAAGCTTATTGTACAGATCAATCAGTTCCTTATTGTAGCCCCAGATAGATAATTGGTTGTGCAATTCGTCATTTGTAGGCGTATCGAGGCGAATAGATATAATTTTTTTCCCTCTCTCCCAATCTTCCACCTTACAAAGATGGTAAAACGCTTCCAAGTACCCCTTCACCTTCTCCAAATTAGTGGCATCTAGCTTGGGTTTGTACTTCTTGAGCCAGTTGACTACTGCTATATACTGATCGAGCTGATTACCTGGAAAATCAGCCAACAGATTACTGGGATTGATGCCCAGTTGGGTAAGAAGTAATTCACCTAAAGGTGTCGGATTAGTTGTCATGGTGACTGTATCTTAGTTTTTCATTTTTCTGGAAATAGCTTTAATCGGTGAGCAATTGCAACAGTGCGAATCAAATTATGTTGCCCTACTAAGCGCTCGTCTTCATCGTCAATTCCTCCATCTTCAACTAAATACCGTTCCCGCAGAGTTTGTATTGCATCCTTTTGCTGATCTTCACTGTAACCCCGATATTCTAAATGACTCAGCCACCAACTGTGTTGTACTTCGCAGCGATATACTGAAGCTGTGCAAAGCAAAAAATAAGCATTATAAACATCATTCTTTAACCGTTCAAATGTCTTCTCAATCCGTTCGTTGACTTTCCGTTTCAAGACGGTCGTGTATGATGCTAACTGCCACCTATCCTCATCTCCTTTAACTATTCCTTGGTTACGAGCTTCGTCAATAGCCTCTTTCACCTCTTCAATATAACGACTGTTATCTTTCCAGTAAGCGCTGACTTTCCCGCCATAAGACTCTTTAATTTCTCCAGCAATTGTCCGCAAAGCTAAAGGATGCCCGTCATAAACTTCACCAATAACTCGCAGGGGACTATGTGGTAATTCTAAATCGCCATCAAGTTCAGCTTTTTGAAATAACGCCATTTGTTCTGGGACTTCTAACCCTTTCAAAAGTTGGTAATACCAGAGATTTTGGTAGCGATCGCATTCCGCTGTCTCAAACTTTGTTGGCAAATCTTGAGATGTAAGAATGAAACGACTTTGACAAGATGGTTCTGCCAAGAAACTGACAAAAAACTTACCCCACCACTCATCAGCAAAATCACCCCAGCCATCCTCTTCATTTCCTGTCAATAAATACTCAAGAGAATCCATCAGGATTAAATAGCGATTTTCGCACAAGCGTTTGACTAACCGCCGTAACAGTTGCTCAGGCTTTCGCTCTTCCTTTGGAACATTTTCGCCCCACTTCTCCAGCCATTGCAGCGCAACACTGGCAAAATCTGAAGCTTTATTATCATCTTCAAAATTGTCCCTGTGTTCCCTCCAACCTCCCCGCAATTCCTCTACTGTTCGTTCAGCTAAAGCAGTTTTACCGATACCTGTAATCCCAACCAATAGCAAGACACGACAGGAAGAATTTAGGTGAGCGCTCAACTGTTGAATCAGAGTTTCTCTCCCAACCCACTCATCGTTATAGACGCTAAAGTCCATATATAATGCAGTTTGCTGGGTTGGGGTGTTATCAACAATGTCTTCCCAGTTTTCTATCCCAACAGCTTTACAGATAGCTTCAAAGTTTTCCTGACGAATCGCCTCCTTTCGCCAAAATCGTTGCAGAGTTGAACGCGAAACACTTCCTTTGGGAGTAACTTCAAGTAGTTTGTTAGCACTATCAATCCAAATAGCCGAGTCTTTATTCCATCCTTTCCTTTTCCTGGCTTCGTCAATCCTTTCTAGTCCTGATTTGGATGCTGGAAGAGAATTTGCCATGCTTATCACGACTTTACTGTTTACTAGCTTCAATTTTGACTCAGTTTTTTCAGTACTGCCACAAGTGAGTCGAAAGTCAGGCTGTGCAACCTGCTCAGCTAAGTCATTCTAAAAGTGTGGAAAGCAAAGTTGGCCAACAAGCTTCTCCTTAAACCAAACCACAAACAGGAGAAAGACCATGCAAGCTCAAATCGATCCGATTATCCGCACAGGTGAACCGACGATCGCGATACCAACCGACATCCAACCAACTATACCGCCGCAGTATTGGGGTACTGAAACAGGACTCATTTTAGCGATCGCTATCTTAATCCGCTCTGTTGCCTCACTGGTTCAGGTACTAACCCCACTGATGTTACAGCTACGACAAAGGTCAGGTTCTTCTAAGAAGTAATACCCGCCAGCAATAAGCGCGAGTTGCATCCTCCACACAGAGGGTGCAACTTTTTGTAAGAAGAAACAACACCACAATTGTTACTGAAGGCAATAAAAAGCTTTATATTTTAACCCTTCTATTTCCTCTTATTCCCTCTTATTTCCTAATATCTCCTACTTGTCCCTAATATTTCCTAATATTTCCTCCAATTTTCACAAATTTTAATTAAGTTCAATTAATCTTCGCGGCTTTTTAATTGATTTTTTGTACTCCGACACCTCTTAAATCCTCCTAGTTAGTGCGCTAGTCGCATAGCAAGCCATGTCAAATAGACGTAAGAGGGGGGTAAAAACGAGTAAATCGCCCAAACCCCGCCCACTTGTCAGAATTTGTGCAAAGGGCAACGACATATATTCGCTTCAGCAGAAGTAGCTGACGAATACCTCTCCTCTGGCTACCGCCAGTAAGCAAGGCGATCGCTTACCCTTAAAATCGACCAAATGCCACAAAAACACTACGCGCCGACTGAAATATCGCATACAACCCATACTACGGCCCCTGAACCGAATGCGATCGCCCTGCCTGACAATTGGGTGCAACCGGATTTTAACTTTGGGGATGCAGTGACAGACAATGAAGAATCTTATATCGTCATAGGTTTGGCAATGGACACACACTTGGACATTTGGAAATACTTGTGTCGCACCCCGAACAATACAGAGCGATTCTTCTGGGAATATCAACTCAGACTTGCTTAAACTTCCAGCACTAAATATTAAGACTGTGTTGAGCGACGGCGATCGCAAACCAGAAACCGTCCTCAACAACAAAGTACGATTGGCTGTAAACCATGCTCAACAATGATGCAATTTACAGGCTTAAAACATCACAGTCAAAAGCTACAAGCAATCCAGACAGCAGTATCCACCCTCGAATCAGCCATATGGATGATAAAAATTGCTCTGGTAACTTCTCACTAATGCGACTTGTGACCGAACAAAACATAAACCGAAAGAAACAGGCTCATCTCCAACAGAATTGCTGAAAATTGAATCAATGAAAGCAATGGATCAATCACCGCGCAAACCTTGCCATCAAGGTTCAGGAAATTGTAGCGAACATCGGTTGCTCAGCATTAAATTAACTTAATGCCAACAACTGCTCTGACCTAATCCCTTGCTGTTCAACTTAGCCGTAATAAACCATTAGTTAGCCCTAGAGAATTGATGTGCTTACAACTGCAATTCTTCCCAAAAACCAACTTTCCAAACCGACTGGAAAGACTGAAGTCGTCCGAGTTCGTCTAACCACCTTTGAAAAGGCAGATTTAGTGAAACGTGCCGCAGAAGCAGGTGAAAAAAGCCTGTCTGACTACTTGCGTAAACGCGCTTTTAGCCTTGGCCGCACAGTCCCCGCTATCAATGAAGGAACTTGTGCCCAACTGCGAAAAATGAGCACGCACATTTGCCAAATGACCAGGGGTGTAGAGACAGCAGTAAAAGCAGGACAGTTACCCAAACAAAGCCTAGAAGTTCTGCAAGAATTCTGCAGAATGCTAGGCGAGTATCACCAAGAACTAAGAGGCAAAGTCAGAAAAGAACTTTTGAGCGAAACCCGCGAACCAATACCCCCGCTTGTGGATTACCAATAAAGCGATCGCGCAACTAGCCAATAGTCCTGTTTGACAATCTAAAGCACTGCTGAAAGTTCAATATCGAACCTAACGATCGCACCTAATTTCCTCGTAGGAGGTGAGAAAAGATGGCTGCAAAACTCTCAACTAAGCCCAACTCCAAAAGACAATTTTCTGCCCCAAAGCGTACTTGGTCTGTCCTAACAGCCACAGATCCCAAACACGTCAAAAAACTGGAACACATTCAGGAAACCCTTGATGCTGCCATAGAAACAATCCAAGAAGAAGGTGGCATTGAGGACTGGGAAGATTTCAAAAACTTCGTTGAATCCTTCAACAAACGACCCGACAGAATCAATGAATCTGGCAATCACAAAGCTAGTGTCAGCATGGATTTAGTTACTGAAGGAAAAGGAGGTGAGGTGTCTGGCTTTGTTTTCTATTTAACTAAAGACCCCAGCCAGAGAACCAGCGGTGTCTATTTAGTTAAAAATTTGAAACAAGCTGACGTTGAAACCAAAGACAATAACAATTACTATACTCCATCCCAAATTATGGACTTAATCGGGCTGGATGCCAGTGATGAATTAGAGGAGGACAGCATTTCCGAAGAATTTGATGAAGAACTAGATGATGAATTGGAGGATGATTTAAGCGATCTAGAAGAAGATGCAGACATTCCCAGCCAAAATACGCAAACTCGCAAATCATCGCAGTCTAAACGGCAGCTAGGAAAGTCAGTAGCTTCTAAAAATGCTACCAGCAGAACGCAAAAAAAGGAGGAAGAAGATAATATTGAAGAACTACTTTCTGATGATGAGGATGCTCCTATCCCCAATGGTGTATTGGGCAAGATAGCTAAAAATCGCAGCGTTCTAAATCAGAATGATAACGGACAAATCAAGCAAAAAGTGGCTGAACAGCCCGAAGCAAAATATCCCTTACTCGACACCCTTGAAACTGTTTTAAAAGAAACCGAACGCCAAGGTGCAAGTGTCGCTTCTATGGGAAGCGAAATTAACGGATTAACCGTAAGTGGCTTAACCGTTCAAACTGCCTCTTTAATGGGTCTACTTGGAGCAAAGAGTATTGGGGAGCTAATTGATTACATCGAACAAGCGAGGGAAAAGGAACAGGCAGAAAAACTCGAAAAAATTCTCGAAAAAATTGACTCATTAAACGATCGCGCCGACCGAGTTGCGACTCGTGCTAAACAAGCTGATGTCATTGCAGGTATCGAAGCAATAGATACACGCACTGAAAAACTTGCTGAACGGGCTAAGCAGGTATTAGAACCACCTGCTGCAACTGAACCAGAGGAACTGGAAACGAGCCAGCCTCAGAGAAGCGATCGCGACATTGAAGCCAAGCTCACCGAGAAAGTTAAAATCAACAATCCCGAAACCAAGGCAGCTCAAATTGGCGAAAGAATTGGCGATCTAGAGAGCAAGCTCAACCCAAACTCCCAAAAATCTAGACCTCTACAGCTCGATAAAGATACCAGCATCAGCGAACAGTTAGACCAAATTCAAGACTATTTAGGCAACCTCTCAAAAAGGTTGGATCGCCTTGAAAGCATCGTGGACAAACTGGAACATAAAATGACCGTTCAAATGCCGGTTGAATCAGAATTTAATCCTAATTCACAAGTGCCAGAAACCCGTCAAAAAGTTCAGCCCGCAGTTACTGCACCTAACAGTATCGACAAGGAGGAAGGCGAACCAGAGGATCTTCTTAGCAAAATGGTAACTCAAACAAAAGTACAGCAGCAGCGAGAAGCTGTAGCAGACTGCTTGGTCAATTATGCTTTCGCTACGGGGCAGTCTCCCCAGTCGGGTATTGCTTTTGATGGTGGCGGCAGATTGAATGTAACTGCTGAAAACAACGAAGTTAAAGTTGTCGTAAAAGGCAGCGATCATACCGAAATCTTTTCGGGAACCAAGAATGGCGAACGCTGGAAATTTGAGCCGGATCGGGACAAGCTAACTCCAGAAGAAAGAGAAGCCATTTTCAAATTGCCTCAGTCGGAAGAAGAATACAACAAGCTAGCAACTGCCCAGGCTTTAGTTGAAAAGTTTCAGGACACCTTCCCCAAACGCTTTAGCGGGGAAAAAGATCCAGTGTTTCCTTGGAAAGAATCGCGTCGCGAAGACGGCACGACCGGGGCAGTCAAATACGAATTTGAAATACTGGATCTGCCGGACGGGTCAAAACAACTGATCGGAACTGACCCCCGCCAAGGTGACGCACAAGTGTTCGATGCCGTTCTGGTCAAAGGAAAGCCACCCGACGTTCGACAGTGCCACATTGCTGTTGAAGAAATGGAGGCTGTAGTCGGCTCCCCAGAGCCACAAAAAACTCAATCTAGAGATTCTCACGCATCTAAAGACTACAACTATACCTCGCCAGAACGCAAAGAACAATCGCAAGAAGACAGCAACGAATTGCAAGCTTAAACCACTTTGAGGACAAATCCCATGCAAAACGATTACTTACACAACAACTACCACTCTCATGGCGATCGCGCCAGCGTTACTAACCAAGGCATTACCCACAAACGCAGCAGCCATTTTAGCAAATTCATGCGTAAATTCAAACTCAATAACGCCGATTTAGCCTTCATTGCAATTTGCCTAATTGCAGCCATTTATCTAACTGTTGTCCAGCCCTTATTTGTCAGCGTATTTAGCTGTGCATCTCTGGTGTTCTTCGGACTATGGCAAATTACCCGCAGCGTTCCCATCCTCGAAAAACTGCTGGGCAGCAAAATTCGCTTCTGGCATTTAGCTGTCGCTGTCATCACAGTAACAATGTTCCTGAATAACTTTCAAACCCCAGCACAAGCCATTTTTCTAAGCGGTCTCCAAGCATTTATGACCAATTTAGCAACCGAAGCTGGAGCAGCAGGAGGAGGAACAGCCATTGACGAATCAACGATCGTTTTAATTTTCAATGCCATTCGAGGCATATTTCTCTTGCTAGTAGCCGCCGCAGCTTTATTCGCTTACAACCAAGCGCAGCAAGGCAACGATTGGCGGCCAATTGTCACCCAAATTGCCCTCGCCTTCGGCATTGTAATTGCCATAGACGTAGTAACGTTCTTATTCGTCGGCGACGGCAGCGGTACTACAGCCCGCTTGGTTCCCAACCTTCCTCCGCTGGGAGTAATTACAACTTTGACCTTTTAGAACTAAAAAAAAGGGCGTTGCTGAATCAAGGTATGAATTCTACTTAGACAGAAACGCTCTCCTCGCAGAGATTAAGAGCTTGAAATATCGAGTGTGGGAAATTTCATACTTCAATTCAGCAACGCCAAAAAAAGGAGTCACCAATGGCTTTACGAGATCCGGAAAAAGACTTTATCAGAGTCAATAAAATCCTGGGCAAACAAGCAAGTATCGGGTTCATCCCTGCCAATCAAATTCTACCTTGGTGCTTCTTAACCGCCATTGCATATACCTTAACAATGGGTCTATTTAGCCTGGGATTGGGTTGGTTCTTCACTGTCTCGCTTTGGCTGATTGTAAGCTGGTGGCTCCTCACAGGAAGTCAACCCCACCTCTTTACTGACAAATTCCGCAAGCCCCCCGGAGATGAGTGGTGCAGCGGCGACAGCTTCTATATTTCTCCCATCTCTTCCCTGCGCCCTCCTAGCATCCAAGGCAAACCTTACGATTCACAAATCCGCATCAAATTGAAACCCAAAATTGTACCCAATCAATATGGTGGAAGGAGCAAATTTATGCCTTTCCAAAATGAAATTAACCTCTGTTGTTTGGTGGAAATTGAAAAAGATGGCAGACAAGTATCTGGAATGCTTCTCAATAACGGAACCAGCTACCAACTGGTATTTGGATTCCGCCTCCGAGGACTTCACAACCTACTATTCAGGAGCGAAGTATCAGCATTTGCAGCTTCTCTTGAAGAAGGAATGAAAGACATCCCACCCAGTGAAAAAATCACTTTCTGCACCGGTTGTTACAGTAGCGATGCTGCTCGACAAAAAGAATTAGAACAACTAGCTGACACCGCTGAACTCCAACCCGTATCTGTACTGCTCAGAAATGAACAGCGTCGCCTCCAACAACAAACTAATCAAGGTACTAGACAAGTATGGGAGCAAATTGCTTTCTGTACTTGGACAGCCGATAACGAAGGCGAAACCATCTCCAGAGATTTCATTGGCAAAGCCATTGATGGAGTCAAAAAATTGTGCGATTCCATTGTGGAAACCATTGCAGGCAACACTAGAATTTACAGAGAGCAATTTTACACCAAGCTGCTTCTCAACTCTTTTGAACAAGGATTCCTCCGCTGGGAAATTCTCCTGAATACCAAAATGGGACTAGAAATTAGTCCTATGAATTCCTCAGAACTTTGGGAGTGGCTGTGGCTACGATTTAACAGCAGTAAACCACCGCAAATCCCACAAATTGTTAAACTTGAAGAAACCCATTCTGGCTATCAACTCAGCGAAATTAAGACAACTGACAAACACATTTGTACAGTTTTAATTGAAGGAACGAATGGCATATCCTCCTGCCCCGAACACCGCAAGACCAACAATCGCGTCTATCTCACCGGAAAGGGAAAAGAATGCGCTGTCCTGACAATGTATGACGCGCCCGCAGGCTGGATTAATACCCGCCAGCAATTGAAATGGATTTGGGAGGTGATGTCCTCAAGCTACGTCCGCGATACAGAAGCTTGGGTAGAAATTAGCGCCGGAAATTCCCTGGTAATTAATGATAACTTAGCCCGACAAGCGAAAGGAGCAAAAGCCGCTAGCAGCAGAGCGATAACTAAAGGGCAAGGGCGCGATATTGGCGCTGAAATTAAACAGGAGGAATCTTTCGATGCCCAGCGAAGGCTTTACCAAGGAGCCGTACCTCTAAATGCAGCCGTTGCCTTTTTAGTGTACCGAAACACAGTGGAAGAATTGAGCCAAGCCTGCAACGTACTCTCTAATAGTTTTGGAACCGCGAAAGTCATTCGCGAACGGAACGTTGCCTGGGATATTTGGCTGCAATGCCTACCGATTACTTGGAAATGGTTGCTGCATAGCGGTTCATTTTTGAGCGAACGCCGCCTCACCCTCGACACTGAAACTGCCGCTGGAATTCTGCCGCTAACAGTTCCCCGCGACTTGGATAAAAAAGGAGTTGAATTTATAACTCATCGAGGCGGAAAGCCAATTTTTATTGACTTGTTCTACAGCCAAATTAGCCGCGCTTTAATTACTGGCGAATCAGGTTCAGGCAAAAGCGTTTTGGGGTGGCGTTTTGCCATTGAAGCTCTGGCGAATAACATCCCTGTTGTCGGGATGGACATCAGCAGCGGGGGTAACAGTACCTTCAAAACCGCGATCGAACTTTTGGGCGATCGAGGCGCATATTACGACATCAGCCAAGGGTCTAGCAATTTAGTAGAACCGCCAGACCTCCGCAAGTTCGACAAAGCTGAAAGAGAGCGGCGGATGGAATCTTGGAAAGAATTTATCCGCAAAGCTCTGGTGGCGATCGCAATGGGCAAAATTCACAATCCCCACTTAGCCCAGCGGGTAGATTCAATTATCCTGCGAATGCTCGATATGTACCTTAGAGATCCAGAAATCATCGCTCGGTACAACAAAGCATTTGAAAGAGGGTGGCAATCTCCCGAATGGCAGCAAATGCCAACTCTCCAAGATTTGTTGAGGTTTTGCAGCAAAGAAAGACTCAATCTTAAGTCCTTTGAGGAGTTAGACAGACTAGCCATCAATCAAATCCTCAGCCAAGGAAATGCTTTGCTAACATCCCGCTTAGGAAAAGCCATCGGTCAGCCCAGCACATTTTCCCCAGAACCGGCTGTTAAATTCTTCGCCCTATCGGGACTCTCTAACGAACAAGATGCCTATTTAATGGCAATTAACGCCCATGCTGCTTGCATCCGCAACGCTCTTTCTCACCCCAAAAGCTTATTTATTGGAGACGAATTGAGCGTCCTACTCAAAAAAGATGGTTTTGCATCAGTTGTCGGCGAACTCTGCGCCACTGGCAGAAAAGATGGCATAGCTGTCTTGCTATTGAGCCAAGATTTTGATGCTATCTGCGAATGTTCCGCAGGAGCACAAATTCTACAAAATATGGTCTACCGAATTACCGGCAGAATCACCAATTCTGGAGTAGCAGCCGCTCACAAATATTTGGGGTACGACCCGCAAATTATCAGTTCCAATGCCACAGAATCTTTTCTACCCAGAGCTGCTGACCTTTACTCCTGCTGGCTAATTGAGAAAGGAGGAAGATTTTGGCGATCGCGATTCTACCCCGGAGAGATGATGTTGGCATCAATTGCTAACAACCAAAATGAAAAAGAAGCCCGCGATCGCATCATGGCTCAATACCCTCCTACCCTCAAAGGGCAGCTTCAAGGGCTAAAGCATTTCACCCAAGAATACATTGCAGCGGTGAAAGAAGGAAAAGGCTTCGACCACATTGGTCAAAATTTAGAAATTGCCACCCTAGCTGCCAATCCTCAGCCAAAAGTAGCATCCGACGTTCGCAGCAACAATTCTCAAGTTTTTGCCAAAATACCAAAATAACTGCCATGAAATATCAACTTCAATTAATGCAGCAACCTGCTACAAAACTAGCAGCAGTTTCCCTGTTAGCCAGTTGGGAATTAATCGTTCAAGTCAGGCCAAGTTTAGCTCAAACAACTCCTCCTTTCGTACCCGGTACACAAGAAGCGACTGTAAAAACTCCAGCCCCAAGCGTTTTCGTACCCGGTACACAAGAAGCGACTGTAAAAACTCCAGCCCCAAGCGTTTTCGTACCCGGTACACAAGAAGCGACTGTGAAATCTCCAGCCCAAAACATTTTCCTGCCAAGTACACAAGAAGCGGCTGTGAAAGCTCCAGCCCCAACTGCGGGAAGTTTCTTAGCTCCCATTCAAGATGTTTTCAAACAAGTCAACGATTTTATCGGCGACATCCAAGGTTTCGTGCAAAACGAGCTATTTGGCTCCTTAAACGAACTCCTTTCCTCCTCTATCGGAGCTATCCAAATTCCAGATCTGAGCCAAGTCAGCAGCCAAATTATTAAAGCTCCAACATCCCAGACAGAAGGAACAAAACTGTCAGATTTACTCGAAACTAAATCGAGCAAATTAGACGGCAAAGGTTCATATAACATCATGTCTGACTTAGACGCTCAAGCTCAGCGCAGCGCCGCTATCGGCATAGCTGATGGAGCAACCCTCAGCAAAGAAGCTCAAAACAACAGCTTCCAAGTATTAGAAGCCACTCGCCAAGATACCGAACAAAACGTCCAATTGGGCGAAGAATCCCAGAGCCTCGACGTTACTCAACAAATTCTCCAAAACCTATCGCAACAGACCGCATTGAGCGCACAAGTTCAAATGCGAAATTTACAGGAAGCTCAGCAAGCTCGCACAGATCGAGCCATTAATAACGTGCTGCTATCGCAAGCTGCCAAGGAAATATCCGCGCTCAATACGGGAGAGCGTCGAGGCAGCACTGCGTCTGGAAACCAAGCCAGCTATCAGGCGGGAATGCTAATGCTCCCCGGCGGTGGCTATTTGGGAAAACCGAATGACAGCAGCACAACCCCGATTTCAACTAACAGGTTTGTCGCTCCCAATTAATGCTCTGAGCAGTTAAATTGAATCCGCAATTCTTGGCATAGTTTTTGTACCGAATAACCGCCTTATCAAATACAAAATTGAAGTTTTTCCGAGGAAAAATGAAAGAGTTTCTAGCACAAATTACACCACCAATAAGTGGCGCAGAAGGGTCAGCCTTAGACATCGTTAGCGAGTCAATTAACCTGGCTAAGACTACCTCAGAATCTTGGGACAAAGTTTGGATTAGCACGATTGACCCAATCGCTTCTGGGCTGTGGGTCGGCTTAGTATCCCTCGGCATCACCCTAGCAGCCGTCAGCATCCTGTTCTTAACTCTAAGCAGCGGGAAAGACATTATCGAAAAGCAGTCATGGTCAGAACTGGCAGCACTGTTCGTCTGGCCGCTCGTCATCATGCTGTTCCTCGGCGCTAACGGCAAATTGCTAGCCAATACCGTCATTTTTACTAGAAGTTTTGCCTACAGACAAGTCCAGAGTGTCCTAGAAGCGCAACTAGGAGAAATGACATTTAGGGACGCGATCGCCAACGTCACTATCAGTAACATCGGCCGCCAACAACTAGAAAATCTCTACGGTGAATGCCGAAATAAAGTCGGACAAGAACTGCTAACCTGCTGGAATTCCAAGCAAGAAGCTGCTCAGAAAATCGTTAGCGAAGCTGAAAGGCAAGCCGCCGGCTCAGCCCCTCTGCAAGCGCTGCGGGCTTTTGGTGAAACCCTCTGGAATAATAGCTTGCTCGGTGCTGCTCAAGATGCCACGACTTTTATAACTGACCCCGGTTCAGTGTTTCGAGAAAAAGCAATACCAATCATCCGATTCATTCTTTATAGCATCCAGTGGGCGTTTGTCAACATCCTTGAAGCAGCCCTTTTACTAACAGCATTCTTTTCGCCGATCGCGATGGGGCTGTCGCTACTTCCCTTGCAGGGCAGGCCCATTTGGGCTTGGGCAACTGGATTTCTGAGCTTATTTGGCGTCCAACTTGGATACAACATCGTTGTCGGGCTAGCAGCCACCGTGCTAGTCAATTCTGGAGCCGAATTAGCCAGCGATGTCGCCTTCCTCTTTTTCATCAGCATTTTCGCACCCGGCTTAGCCCTATTAATCGCCGGCGGCGGCGGAATTGCCCTATACAACGGCATTGCTAGCAATGCTAAACAACTCGTCGATGTTTTGAGCAACGTCATAGGAGCAGCCGCTAATTTGGCGATGAACAAAGGATTTAAGTAATGTCACTAATTACCAAAAGATTTTATGAAGCTACAAAGATTTTCACAAACTGCATTGTTGCCAGAAGCTAAAAATCTACTGGCATTGTGCTTCCTCATCCTAACTGGAGTAAATATCCTCGCCCTAATTTTGCACCTCTTCGTCGCGTACCGAATCAACTCGGTAGCTGCTATGAAGACAACGCAAGTCCAGCTAATCAACGGTCAAACTTACTACGTAGCAGAACGAGATCGGTTTTTTCGGTATCCCTCAGTCATCCAAAATTTTGTCAAAAATTGGGCCGAGTTAACCTTCAACTGGGACAATAAAATACCAGGAACTAACGATACAGATTCAGGGATTAAAGTCAATTCCAAACGAGTTCCTACCAGCACTTATTTTGCTTCGTTACTCCTAGAACCCAATTTTGGCAAAGCTTCTCTCCCTGACATCGCTGAACTCGTCCCCAATAAAGTTTTTACGGGTCAATTGCGAGCAACTGTCATCATTTCTTTTTTATCCGAACCCAGAGAAGTCCGTCCCGGCGAATGGGAGATTGACATGATTGCCACTCGGTTGCTTGTCGATCGCACGTCAGGAATCGATCAAAGAATTCCTTTCAATCGCACTTTCCGAATCAAAGCAGTAGAAATCCAAACCCCGCCGCTAGGTAGCCAAGCCTCAGCTTTTGAACAAAAAGTTTATGAGCTTCGCTCGGCCGGCTTAGAAATCAACAAAATTACCGAATTCAAACCCAAATAATAGGATAACAATCGAAATAATAGGAGATAAAAACATGAGTGAAAAAGAACTTCAAAATGGACACGAATTTGATGGCGAACCCGATGAAATTGAAGAAGTTTCCTACAATACGCCACCTAACAGCACAACTAGCCATCCTTTTAATGGCAACAATTCCTCTAATGAAGCCAATAACTTTTCCCACAGTTTTAATGGCAACAATTCCTCTAATGAAGCCAATAACTTTTCCCACAGTTCTAACAGTTTTCAGGCAGCTAACGCTCCTGATGGCGCTGGCAGCAATGGTAAAAAGACGTTCGGCTTGCGCTCAGTTGAGCCGTTGAGCCGTGAGGAGGAAAGAGAATTAGCTGGACATGACGGAGAAACCGATGAATTATTGACCTCTGAACACAGAATTAAACAGGACAACGAAGGAGCAGAAACTCATCCTGTTTCTGAGAAGCCCGAAGTTCGGACGTTTTCAGTATTAATGGGTACTGGCGCAGTTCTCGGCATCTTGGGATTCTTTTGGTTTGTGTTCTTTGCTCCTAAACCCGTCCGCCAACAGGCAAAAACGACAAACTCTAAACCTGCTCAAGTTTCTGAAGACGAGTCAGGAGAACTAAAAAGCCGACTGGCATTTCAAGATCAGCAGCGGGCGCTAGAAGTTCAGCCACCTGAACCTAAAAATCGATCGACCCCTGCTCCCAAACCGATGCCTGCACCAAAACCTGCACCAGCCGCTAGAAGGTCTCAACCCCCGATGCCGGTTCAAAACTTTAATCCGCCACCAAGGACGGTACAGACCATTCCTCCTCCACAGCCGCCATTACCGCGCCCTGCACAGCAGCCTGCACCGCCCCCGCCTCGCCCTTATCTTACGCCATTACCGCGCCCTGTCCCACCGCCCGCGCCGTTGGCACTTCGACCTGTGCCACCACCAGAAAAAGTAGACCCTTACGAGCGCTGGGCCCAATTAGCTTCTCTGGGGCAAAGCAGAGGTCAAGAAATTAAAGAGCTAAATGGTCAAGGTATTGCTGCCAGTTCCGCAATTTTCCCGATCGCACCGGGGATAACAGCGACAAGTTACCCTGCCGTGCGGTCAGTAATGCCAGTAACGACACCGCCCCCTAGCACAGTAGCAATTGCGCCAACAGCAGCACAGGCAACGCTTCCCAGCACAGTAGCAATTGCACCAACAGCAGCACAGGCAACAATTCCCAGCACAGTAGCAATTGCACCAGTCCCATTGCCCCAACAGCAATTAGTGCCGCCGATTTCTCAAAACCCGCAGCCAGTGCTAGTCAGTTCGCCAAAAAGCCCACAATCGGCTGCACCAATGCAAGAGATACCCGCGATCGCAATTGGAGTTACTGACTCTGCTGCAAACGCCAATAGAATGACCCCTGGAGAAGCTGGAATCCTCAACCGCACAACTGCGGGCGAAAACACTGAAGGCAGCACAGCAATGAGAGAGATAGCCATCGGGTCATCTGCTCAAGCCAAGGTAATCGTGCCGATGATTTGGGACGAAGCAGGCCAAAGCCCAACAGCCGGAAGGTTTGCCGTCCAATTGACCGAGGACGTGATAGCAACTGACGGGGCGATCGCCTTACCATCTGGCACCGTCTTAATCACTCAAGTAGAAAATGTCACGCGCGGAAATCGACTGGTTTCTCAAAGCGTGGTGGCGCTTGTTTACCCCGATTCTGCTGGCCGCATCCAACAAGTACCCATTCCTCCCGGATACTTAATCGTTCGCGGAATCGATAACCAACCTCTCATTGCCGACAGTTTATTTGACAGAGGTTCTGAAATAGCCAAGGCTGATATTTTAGTGGGAATTCTCGGCAGCTTGGGGCGGGTAGGAGAAATAATTAATCGACCCGCCCAAGAAACTTTCAGCCAGCAGAGCGGCTTTTTTGGAAGTACGGCTGTTAAAACCACAACCTCACCTGAACCTAACATTTTAGCAGCCGCTTTAGAGGGATTCTTTACACCTACTGCCCAACGGCTGCGAGAAAGATCGGATCGCAACGCCCAAGAACTTTTGAAGCGAGGCAACGTGGCGATCGTACCAGAAGGAACTCAAGTTTCCGTATTTGTCAATGCCTTTGTCACAGTGCAAAGATAACGGAGGTAAAATAACCATGAACAAACTCACTCGAAAAATTAGTTTGGCTTTAATTTCTCCTGCCTTAATAATTGCCACTGTATTCACTACAGTTAATATTGGGCAAGCTCAAACATCAGCGCTAAAAATTGTCGGAAGAGATGCAGCAATCAATACAACTACCAACCTTCAAGTATGGTCTGGCCGTTCCAGCGTTATTGACTTTAGCCAGACTGGTGAAGTCATTATTTACATCCGGTTAGCAGACCCTTCCAGGGCTGTCTTTAACACTGATGCTGAATTAAAAACTAACCAAGCTAGAACCATATTTGTCCAACCAATTCAACCCTTACAATTCCCTGGCGCTACAACAGCAAACATTACTAACCTGTTCGTTAAAAGTCGCTCTCCAGAAGGAATTGAACGCCTTTATACCTTTAATATCGTTCACCTGAATGGGCAACCTACTAATAATGGCATTGCCATCTCTACGATAGTGCCTGGCCAAGAGCCCAGCGTAACTTTAGCAGACAATCGAACGGCGGCGCTCAGCGACATCGAACGGGGATTAGACATTGCCATCCTTCGAGGTTACACGCCTCCCAATGACCCCGTTGTCTTCAAAGTTCGAGAGTTCATCGCTCTAGCTCGAAATGGCACAGCTATTGCTAAAGCTGCTGAGAAAAGTAATCTATCAATGTCTGTTGTTATTTCACTAGGACAGCTAGGAATTAGTCGTGAATTATTGTTTGGAACACCACAAACACCTTCTCCTTCTCTTCCCTCCAACTCGAATTTTTTAAACTCAAATCCACGTAAACCTTAGTAATGTACGCACGATCAATGCACCCTCTTTAGCATTGTCCATTGGCATTCGTCTTTCAACATCGAAACTGTGCTGTATAACTTCTGGTTTATTAAAGATTTCGTAAGCTAGAGGTATATCTGCATATCGATCGATTGTATTGCAAATCTTCAATCAGATTATCAACCCACCCCTGATAAGAGATGTATGGCACCTTAAAAACAGGTCTTAACTCTTCCCAATCCTCCACTTGAAAAAGATATGGCGCTAACTGTTCTAAGTAGGAACGACCGAACTGAAATTCCATGTCGAGATTCCGAATCTTTGACAGTAATTTCTCTGAAATGGAAATCTTTTCAAAGATATCTAATTCTGAAATACCCTTAACTGCCATGCTGTCTATTAACAAGACATAAAGCCTTTTGCGGGATGTTATCTCCGGTAATAAATCAGCTTTAATACGCTGTAAAAATAAGTCGCGCTTCTGAATTTGTTCGGCAGTTAGCGTGGCATTGAAATATTGAATAAATGGATCTTTTTCTGTTGTTAAGACGCTTGACGGTACTTCTGCTGTTGTGCTTTTTTTTTACGAGCGATCGCCTCGTAAGGATCTTCATCTCCTTCCGCATATTGCATCAACTCTGTCATAGACCAACCGATCGCATAGGCAAACTGCATTAACTTTTGCAGCCTTGGATCGGCTTTTCCCTCGCACCAGTTAGCCAGCGTGTTGAATGCAATTCCAGTTAGTCTCCCTAACTCCCTAGAGCTACCAACGCGCTCATCTCCCACCAACGCCGTTATTAACAGACCAAGACGTTTGTGGATTCGATTATCTGCTACTACATTTTCTTCTACTTTTGCTGACATTCCAGTTTCCAACTAGCCAAGGAGTAACGGCAGGGGTGGTTAGACGACCTACATTATACCAGGATAACTTATCTAACGGCCGTCGTAAATCCCTGGTTTGAGGTAAGTACACATTTAAGGTATTTCGTCAAGCAGAAATTAGATGCGATTGCCCTGGGTGTAGAAGTAACTGAGGGTGAGGCCTCAACCTAACTTTAACAAATCTTTACTTGATCAAATTTATGATCGGTTATAGGATAGTTTATGGTCAACTTTATGACCATCATTCCAATACAAGCCAATAATTGGCTTTTCTGAGAGTATACCCTTTCTGATAAAAATATTGCCTCACTCTAAACTCTAGCCGAGTCGCAAGTGAGGCTGTTGGATGACTCAAAGCGAACAGTTAGTCAGAAAAACAACCTTAGAATCCCCATTCTGAAAGTTTTTCTTTAACCAGAACGCTTCTTACAAATCAAATAACCGGGGTCTTTTGACAGTTATGACCACCGATCCTAGTCATAGTCATAGCCGGAGCTTTTAACCCTTCTCAGAGCCGGAGTTTTTAACCCTTCTCAGAGCCGGAGCTTTTAACCCTTTTTGGAGTTGAAGCTTTTAACCCTTTTCAGAGCCGGAATTTTTAGCCCCTTTGGGAGCCAAAAATTTTAGTGTTAGTCCTTCAATAATACCAAATCAGAAGCTCTGAATCAACAGATATGTTCTGGTAACTCTAACATCTAAACCCTTTTTGCTTGAAACTCCGGCTCCCGCAAACCCTTTAGTGTAGGAGCTTTCCATGCCTAACAACTCATCCGCTAGCGATCTAAATATTCGTCTTTTTCAAGGCTTATCCCGGATTCCTTCTGACTGGCAACTCTGCCTGCTGGACGGCAAAAAAGTCCCACAGGGTTTATGCTGGCAGCAAAAGCCACTGACTCCCGTCCAAATGAAAGAAGCCGTAACCAACGGCTGGACGGTAGACAAAGCCGATGGCACTCAATACCGCTGCTACCCCAAAGGATATGGGCTGATCACTGGAACTGCGATCGCTGCCAACGGGAGCACCTACTATTTAATGGCAGTAGACCAAGACGGAGCTAGTGCTAGAGCGAAAATCCTTGAACTGTCCGATGGCGAAGAATTACCCCACACCGTCGCATTTACCTCCAATCGGCCCGGCCGCTGCCAATACCTATTCCTAGTCCCAGAACAATACGCCGGAGCTATCCGCACCAAAAAATTCCCCACAGGCGAAATTGGAGACGACGGCAAAGGCGAACAACTCGAACTGCGCTGGGCGGGGTTGCAATCTTGCCTGCCTCCCAGCGTCCACCCCACTACTGGCGAGTACGTCTGGCGTTTAGGCTGCGCTCCCGATGAAACGAGCGTGGCATTAGCCCCGCAGTGGATCGTTGAACAAATGCTGGCCGAACCGCTGGGGGAATCAGAAAATTCTGAACTCCTCCCTCTAGAAAAAGCTCTAGAAGAAGCTGAAGCCAATTCTACCGCTCCCCGCCGGCGACACCTACACCGCACTCACCGCCCAGAACCGGAGTGGACTGATATCGATTGGGCGCTATCCTACCTAGCTGCTCTGTCTCCGGGCCGCGCCGATAACTACGACGAATGGTGCGTGGTGGGAATGGTTCTCAACTCCATCGATGATTCTCTCCTCTATGAATGGGACAAGTGGAGCCGCCAATCCCCCAAATACAAGCTGGGAGAATGCGACAAAAAATGGAGGAGTTTCAAAAGCCGCGGGGTGGGCATCGGCACGCTAGCGCACTGGGCGAAACAGGATGGGTGGACTTCACCATTTAAGGGACACAGTGCAGCCGAAAGTCAAAAAAATGGACAGCAGAAAGCAACTCAAAACTCCCAGGACATTAGCAATGCTAGCGAACTAAATTCTACTAACCAAAACTCTGAAAAGAGCGATCGCACGGGCGGCAGCGAACCTAATTCTGGTTCACCTTCTAACGGCTCCGGTGTCAACAGATCCAACAGCGATCACTACTTGTACGATCGCGTCACTGCCATTATTAACAGTGAAATCAACCCGCCCCAACAGACAGCCGCTTTTATTGAACTATCCGCCCGTGAAAGGTTTCCTTTGAAAGGAGTCAAAGATTTAGCCACCGAAATAGAAACTCATATTAGCTACGGAGCAACTCACGCACAAGAAGTTCAAAAACTCAAAAAAATCCTCAATTACCGCCAACAGCAACTAGACATCGCTCAAATTCTGCCCGCTCCTCTAGCCCAAGCAATTTTGACTAAAGCCACTTCTGACCGCATCGACCCCATTTACATTTACCAATACCTCCTCTCCGCTTGTGGTAGCCAAATGGGGGGGCATATTGGAATGATTGGCAAAGAAGCAGCAACAATAGCCGACAGTTGGGTAGAGTATCCTATCTTCTGGACAATGGTAGTTGCTTTAGCTTCGGCTGGCAAAAGCCAGACAATGCGAGCCGTTTTTGGCACTATCAAACAGCGTTACAAGCGAGCCAAATCCGCATACGATCGGCTCAAAGAAAACTTAAAAAAGCTAGAAGAAGCGTGGCCACAAAAATCTACTCAAGAGAAAGAAAAACTCAAAAATAGCCCGTCAAATCCCGCAGTCTTTAAAGCTTCAATGCCTCCCCCCGTGCCCAAGCAATTTATTGAAGCAGGAAGTCCCGAAGGTGTTCTGCGGCGGATGAGCGAACTCTCTACCAGGACTGGTAGCGCTTGGGTTTTCGACGAATTGGTGCGGTTGTTGAAGCTCGATCAGTATAAAGACAAGGGGGGAGATACTCGGCAAATCCTGCTACAAATGTGGAACTCGCCTGCAGATATTGAATTTGAACGGGCTGACGATAAAGATGCCTTTGAACTTAAAGATTTGTGCTTGAATTTGACAGGGGCTACTCAATTATCCAAAGTCCAACAATTGTTTAGCGACCCCGACGACGGCGACGGGCTAATCAGCCGCTTTTTAATAGCGGTGCCGTCAACTCCTGATAACTTTGCAGTTTGGTCAGACTCGCAAGTTGCAATCTCCGGGGAATTGCAAGAATTGTACGACCACCTGCGATCGCTCCACGGCGATCTCCGAGAGCTAGCGGGGTTGTCTGCCACGAGTGAAGGTGGAGAATTGCCCCCCGTTCTGCTGTCGTTTACGACCGAGGCTCATCTGCGGTGGAAGCGGTGGTGGGAAGAAGTCAGGCGCAACCAACAAGCAGTGGAATTTGAAGACCCAGCATTTTATGCCTATTTGGGCAAAATGCTGTCTCAAACCTTGAGGTTAGCCCTCCTGCTGCACTGCATGGAATTGAAGTACGAAGAAAAGCCAGACCCGCTGCGCGTCGGCCTCGATACCTTAGAGCGGGCGATCGCGGCGGCTAAGTTCAGCATCGGGCAATTCCGCATCTTGCAAACGAATAACCACGCCTCCGATTCGGCCGGAGCCCATCTCTCCTTAATTTACACCTATGCCCTGCGGAAGGGGGAGGAGGTTTCAGCCGCTCAAGTCCAGAACAGCGTCTTCAAGCGGTGCAAGCGCAAACCCACATTAGCTGAAATTCGCTCCAACTTCGCCGTTCTCACAGAAAACGGGTATGCACTTCTCTCTGGCAAGGGAAATGACCTCCGCATTCGAGCGCTTCCATTATCTAAAACCCGCGTCGGAATTCCGACAGATTCCGGCAAAAGTTCCGGCATTCCAGAAATGGCTGAAGCGCTTGCCAGGGTTAACGTTGAACCCCCTTTAACCCGCAATTCCGGCAATTCCGACACTCCAGCGCGGCGCTCCGGCAATTTACAAGATGAATGGGTGAGTCCGGCATCATCCATGTGCGCCTCGGTATCGGAAGCTGCTACTGCGATGCCGACAGCGAGCGAATTGGAAATAACAGAGGAGTCGCCACCTGCTACCGCAGCGCCGACGGTGAGCGAATCAGAAATAGAAGAGGAATCGCCACCTGCTACCGCAGCGCCGACGGTGAGCGAATCAGAAATAGAAGAGGAATCGCCACCTGCTCAAATGTGTCGGAATTGTCGGAATTCTGACATCGATGAGGTTTCAGAGGTTGAGCCAGAGCCAATTGTAGGCGATGAAAACTTGTCGGAAAATGGTCGGAACGAAGTCGGAATTTCCGACGAGTTAGGCGGTGAAGATGACGATGCCAACAGCGAATGGGAGGGTGAGTTAGATCCAAGTGACGATGCCAACAGCGAATGGAAGGGTGAGTTAGATCCAGGTGACGATGCCAACAGCGAATGGGAGGGTGAGTTAGATCTAGATGACGATTCAGACTTGGATAGCGACCCGCTCTTCGGCGATCGCGTGCCAAAACCGACTGCGCCACTCGACCGCATTGGCAGTACGGAACTAGCACCTCCAGGCGCGTCTAGCGTCCGGGGCAATAGTGACTTGGAGGCTGCCATAGTGAGCGATCGCCCCGCTCTTCTGCCCAATCCCGCTATTCTACCCACCGAGCCGCAGACTTCCAAAACACCTGCTGACCAACCTTGCCCCACTGTTGAACTGACCGAACGCCCAACCCTGGGCGAAAGTGAGGCGAGTTCCCCGTAACAACTAAGTAGCCGAAAAACGGAATAATGACGCCTACAGGCAATTTGCGGATCGTGTTTGACAACGTGACTGTCCAAGTTGAACTCCATTTCTGTGGGATGGAAGACCGCGCGATCGCGCGCCGAGGTCAGCTTGTCGATGATGGAAAATTTTCCATTGCCTTTCTCACGGACGCACCACTCCGTAAAATCGGTAATGTCCGATTAATTTTTGATTAACCTCCGCGCCTACCGTCGCGGAGTGGCTAAAAAAGTCAGCTACTGAAACCACTCTCCGCAGAGAGTGCTAATTGTGACGACTGAATGCTCATCCGCCAATGTCCCCTTCGCATTGGCGCCCGTCACGCGCGAGGCGATCGCAAAGAAAGAAAACACAACTTTTCGCTTTCCTGAAACCGCTTAGATCCTCGTACAGCAGGCCGGGACCGTTGAATTAATTATTAAATTAGGCGCATTTCTCCTCAGTTAATCATCCAAAAGGATGAAGTTAATTCTCCGGTTCTTCAGCCCGTGTAGCCATGCTGCACCATGTTGTTAACTGTTGCAATCTAAAAAAGGTTAGCAATGCTTACCGCAAAAATTTGATTGGGAGTTTTTTGTTCAAATGACTATCGAAACTATCAACGATGTACTATTTCCGCCTTTCCTTTTTACCACCCTCTTTTGCTTAGCCTCAGTATTCCTGCACGAGCCTGAAGCAGCCCAATCGGAAGAACTCACAAACAATCGAACCGAAGTAAATATGGCAACATTCGCAGCGCAATCCGACGGTGCCTGCAGCGAGGTAAATGGAACAACAATTGAAATTGAGAACCCAGCCAGCACCCATCGCTTTCGCCATCGGTGTACAGGCAAACAAACATCGAACAAATCTGCAAAACCTATTGATTTTGCCACACATTCAGGCGCAAGCACGACCTCAATTCCTGCCGTTAATACTTCGCTGATTTCACTTAGACAAGCTCGCAAAATTGCCAGCGCCATCAAAGCTGCTGCACCGGAAATGGGGTTCAAGCAAAAAGTCAATGGTTCTGATTCCTCTGTTGAATGGTTGCAGGCTCAAATCAAAAATAGGCTGGAAATTTGTCCAGAAATTGTGATGCCTCTCATCCTCAAGCTTGCTCCCAAAGCGCTTATTGCCGACACTCGGACCTTCGTTACTTCTGACAGAGGTAAAGGTGCGCGTTCGGCGTCAAGACGGTGAACGAAAAGTTTCGATTGCCAACCTAACCAGCGCGCTTGTTTACCCTCCGAAACTTATAACAATGCTTTTGCTCGCCTCCTGCAATGGCATTTTTTTTTGCATGAGTGAGGGAAGCTCTTTTCCCAAACATTCATAACTTTTTATTAAGGAGGAACAAAAATATCAAAAAAAATTGCAAGTTGAATCAAAAAATAGTATAATCAAATTATCTTAGCGCCAGTTTTATTTGATCGTGCTGTTATGGCAGCCCTTGAACCTGTTACCTTCCGAGACCTCATAGACGCGATCGCCACCTTGCCAATTATCAATTTGCCTGAGAATTTAAGTCAGTTGAGTAGCAATAAAAGCCAATCTAACTGCAATAAAGGGCGCGGGCGGAGGCATCCTCGGCGCAGCGCCCCGCAAGTGGCCCATCAAGCGATAAAAGCTTTTCGGCAGACTTGACGAAAGACTGCTTTCGTCCAATAATAAGGGAGCTTTCATTTTGGAGGGCTGCGCCGTGAAGGTTCAAGGCAACGGGCGTGCTAAGATTTTGACGCCCGCCGAAATATCTAGGCTGTTCGACCGGGGTTTTGTTACAGCAAGGGATAGGCTTTTGTTTGCTGTGACCTTTTATTGTGCCTGTCGTATTTCAGAGGCGTTAGCTTTAACAACTCAGGACATTGTTGGCGGTGTGGTGACGCTGCGGAAAGCGACAACTAAGGGCAAGTCAGCAACGCGAACGCTGCCGCTACATCCCATGTTGGCTAAGTTTTTATTGGCTTACAATCCAGATGCGGGTTTTTTGTTTCCGGGGCGAGAGGGTACGAAGCCTTTGACACGCTCTCAGGCAGACTTGATTTTTAAAGAAGCTTGCAAACGGGTAAGAATTAAGGGAGCTTCCACACATTCGATGCGGCGGACAGCACTCACGAATTTGAGCAATGCTGGGGTGCCACTGCGGGTAATTATGGAGATATCAGGTCACAAAAATTTGTCGAGCCTCCAGCGCTATTTAGAAGTGCAGCCGGAACAGCTGGTCAAGGCGCTCGGGATTCTGAAGTGAGCGATCGCGACTTTGGTTCGCCAGATTGTTTCAACAGTTGAAGGGCTCTCCCGTAAGTCTTCTTTGAATTCAGGCGATATTTGGACGCAAGGCTCGCGATGGCTACCCATTTCTTCCCGGATGTATTTTAGCTAAAACAAAGGCAACTGCTATCCGCGACAATCCTGACTGGTTTGAGCCGCCTGCTCAAGAGTGAGGTGTGAATAAGCTTTCCTGACTCTTGAGTTGTAATTGACGTAATCCCCATAACTCCATAAAAACTATCTTACGGAACCAGTCAAAGGGCAGATAGATATATACTTACTGCTGCAAATGCTAGGAAATGCCCAAATCATTAAAAATGACTCCACCAATCAACAAGCCGAAGGTACTTATCAGTGCGACACCAGCAGTAAATACACCGGAATCCTGATTGTCATTACACCCACAAACCGCCAATATTTACCCCTTAAAAGTTAGATATTTGGGGTAATTTTGATTGGTAGCGACTACTAGATCACTAAAAAAAAGCTCAAATAATTAAGCTATTTTCGGGCGAAAAGCCCTTGTCAAAATCTAGGGATATTCATTCATTGATAGTCAGAAGATTGAACTGACAAATTTGTCAGTTCAAGACAGGTTTGGCCTTGTCAAAGAGCGGCAGCCCAGTAGGAGCGTGGTGAAGAAGGCTCTCAAACACCAGAAATTTGGTTGACGACGTTAGCGCAGCTCTCGAAGAGGATCGCTCGATCTGATTTTTTTCAACCGCTCACGACAATAAATCTTGTTTCTGATCGATCGCGAGCACCTAGGATGACGTAAATACGTCGTTAGCACAGCCGGAGAAGAGGCTCGCACTCAGCCAGCGGGCTGGTCAAAGAGCGGCTATCGCCGCTATTGGGAGTGACCTGCTCAATTAAGTTTCATCCATTCTTAACAATAGCGAACGCATTCACCTAGGAAAGCCTTCATCACGGGCGATCGCCCTCAAAAAAGCCAGTTAGCTGTTAAGAATTATGATTGACTTCTATTTCAGTTAACTGGCTCCCTTTCAATTAACCACACAAAATTCAAAGAGGGAGGCTATCTCGCCATGAACGGACACAACTTGAATTTACTGCCAGTACCACTACCGCCCATGCTGCTAGAAATGGTGGGTATCGTTGGTGATTCCCGATACTTCGCCATGTTTTATATGGGCAGCAAAGCTACTTGGACTGATGGTAGAGGGTTAGGGACTTTCAGTTACTATGCCGTGTACGAGCCACTTACTGAACATCCCGCTCTCGCCCTCGAGCTGGAACCATACCACCTCGGTTCCGATGATGAATTTCCCACCCATGCAATTGTGTGCGATCGCTTGGAAGAAAAGATGTATGTCGGAGATTACCCAGAAGTAGAGAAATTTCTCAATATCCAGCACCCGCCGCTGCCCACTCTGTCACCAGAAGAGGTTGAACAGCAACGGCAAAGGATTGAGGAAGAACTGGCAAACTTTGACATTTCCACGTTCCAGAAGTTGGGGATGTTTGAGTTGTTGGCAGGGCACAATCAACAACAAAAGCAGGAGCTAGTGGAATTGGGGCATTGGCTTGACCAACAAGTAACTGAAGATTTGCTCCGGCGATATCTCGAAGCTGCTAATAAAGGTAATTGGACAGCGATTTCTGTACTGCAAAGATTTTTGCAACGCATCCCTAAAATTTTTTGACAACAGAATCATTACCATTAAGCGAACGCAATCTTTCCTTGTAACTATGAGAGAGATTGGTATTAGTGCCAATTCCTAGCAACACTAATTAATGGCCAAAAACTCTGCCTATTTCCGTAACAAAAATAAAACACAGAATCAAGTAGTAGCCATTGGAGAAAGAGCGCTTGTACAATGCGTTAAAAGCTGGTGTCCTCCCAGTTTTGAATCAAGATTTCCAGGGGGAATCATCCCTTTCTGGATTCCTATACTTCCTGAGCGACCGCACTCTGATGCAGAAATTCTCAAGTTTGAACCGCTCCACTATCACTTTGACTTTCGCTTTTGGCATGACCGACTTATCAACTTATTCTTCACAGATGGGGAAACGGCTGAAGATTGGCAAGCACGAGTTCAATTAGCTTGTGAAGTTATCGAAATAAAACAAGTGGTGCGCTTGTGCTACCGCAATATACCAATCCTTTCAGCAGACTACAACTTCTTGCCACGCTTGGAGGAAGCTTACTCGAATTGCTCCTTGCTGCCTGGTAATATTTGCCCCCACAAAGGTTATAAACTTTTGCCAAATACCAAGCACCCTAATTTAGGAACCTGCCCGGGTCACGGCTTAGCATTTAACTTCAAAACAGGGCAATTAGGCCGGAGAAAGGAATTTACACAGCTTGATTTCAGTTGATTGATTTAGGGGAAGATCGCGCTGCAATTTCTTTATCAAGAAATTTGCCTGAAAACCTGTCAAAAAAAGTCAGGTGCAATCGATTCACAGCTATGAACTTATGTCAATCTTAAAAGGAAGTCGAGATTTGATTTCGGCGCTGTTGCTAAGAGATTTGAAGGGGATGCCACCTTCAATCGAATTGCCTGCTAATTTTGCCAAAATTCACACGCCGCGCTTTGAGTGCGGCGAGATGGTGCGCTGGACGGGTGTTGGCGAAGAAGCTGATTGGGGGATAGTTATTGGTAAATTTTACAACTGCGAACCGCGCCGGTACTGTTGGATGTGGTGCTACATAATTTGGCTGGCTGCTAATTCCAAGAGCGCAGCTTGGTGTCAGTTTGATACGGCGCGGGAGGAAGATTTGGAGGGGTTTGAGGATGAAAAAGCCGCAGACTTTGACAGATAGAGAGCGCAATTTAATTGCAGCTTACAGCCAATGCCAATTGGGAATGACGCCGAAGCAGTTTTATGGCAAGTGGGCGGTGAGTTACGAGGAAATCGCTTTTATTTGTTCCCGTTCTAATTCTACAGTGCGGGGTTGGTTTAAAAAGGGAAAAAATCGAAGATTTCCTACTCCTGTCGATTTGCGTCATCTGGCAGTAATGGACTTTCTGCTGGAACATTTTGAGGAAATTCCAGAGGCACTGGCAACCTTGCTATGTCGGCTTTCTGAAGATAATAGCGTGCATTAGTAGTGGCGCGTCTGCTTGAAATTAGTGCATTGAACAATTGCCCGTGTTTTCTCAAATTGATAAACTTCAAAGCGTTTCACGGAGGCCGAGCACCCGTTATGGAGCAAAGAAACTCTTTCTCCCCCTCTCCCGTTCTCCCGTTCTCCCCTGCGAGTTTCTGAGGAGATTTCTAATGCCTCATTTCCAAATAGACGCGCCACTATTGTTTTTGATTTTATATACATCAAGCCTTTTCAGGATCAAAAAATAATGTGAGCTGGTTTCAGCACAAATATAGTCAATTGTCAATATCACCGTGACCTGTCTTCGACAATATTGTTTCAATTAAGGTAATGGCAGGTAATCAAACACAAACACAATTTGTTACTGTTATCAGGAGGTTAAAATGACCTATTTTGAGAAGTTGCACCCGTGGTGCTTAATTCGCTTACTTCCTAATTGCCAGCGTATTGTTGTGGCGCGATTTCGCAAGAGAAACGATGCAGATGAGCATCTGCGGGTTTTGCAACGGTTGGTTAAACATCGCACATTTGTGATTATTTTTGATAGTCAAGAACAGCCAGCTTTGCCTCAAGATTGATGGGCAAAACTTATTTTGAAGTCGAATTAGTCAAAGTACCTGCATTAGATTAATAACTCCGCTTCTCCACAATTTCTCCTAGTTATCAATCCAACTGATAACTGGGAGAGTTTTTGATGGGTGCATAAGTCCTAACTATGGAAAATTTGAGTAGCAGTCAAATCAACAGAACAAATTATACAAGACTTACGCCTTAAGTGTTTAAATACACTATTGGTAGCGGTAAGGTGCTTAGTGCTCACCCTACATATAGAGGTTATGCGTAAGTCCTGTTAGAGTTATTATTATCGTCTCCATCAATTATAGGACTTACGCATTGTAACGGTGTAACAAGGCTTTGCGATTACTTCGCGACCCTCGTAATGACAGAAATACGTTGTTCTTGCGTAAGTCCTGAATTAATTATTGTGTAAATTTCAGCTACCGCTGATTAGTGTTTGAAAGATAGTAGAAGAAACCAACCCTATGATTCAAACACTGGTAAAACCGAATTTTCAATTAACTTCTCAACAAAACAACGCCCTCCAACTCCTCGAACAATTTGTAGCAAGTTCTAAACGGGTATTCGGGCTATTTGGATATGCAGGTACGGGAAAATCAACCCTTGTCAACCTGGTAGCAGAACAATTAGTCAGCGCCGGAAAGAGAGTCGCTTTCACCGCTCCCACCAATAAAGCTGTAGGCGTATTGCGACGGATGGCTGCTGAAAAAGGACTGAGAGGAGTAGACTTTATGACCATCCACCAGCTATTGGGGTTAGCTCCAGTCAAACAGGGGCAAAATAAAATCCTCAAACAAGTTTCTCCTTCTTTCCTTCACCTGTACGACACCATTTTTCTCGATGAGTGCAGTATGGTTACAGCAGAACTGTGGAATATTATTCAAGAAAGAATTGCTAGCGCTTTACTCATCGGCAGCAATCGGCAGCTTATTGTTATGGGCGACCCCGCACAATTGCCTCCTGTTAATAAGGGCGAAATAGAAGAGAAAAAATCTCAATCCTTCAGCGTGCCTGAAAAAGCCGTTTTAACAGAGGTCGTCAGGCAAGGTGCGGGCAGCCCCCTGCTAGAATTCGTAACAGCTTGCCGCACGGCTGTCAAGAGCAAAGAGGCGTTCAAACCGTTCTCCAAATTCAGCCTTGATAAAAAAAACGGAGCCTTCTTAGTCAGAGAAAAAACGCTGCTGAAATACGCCTTAAAAAAGTTCTCTTCTACTTTCCCTCAAGACCCTGATTGCTTTCGCATCCTCTGCTACACTAACGAGCGCGTCGCCTACTGGAATAGCAAAATCAGAGCCAAAATCTACGGAAAAAATGCTCCCAGATTTATTATTGGAGAGAGGTTGATTGCTAAAGCTCCCGTTATTGCTCCCGACGGCAAAACCGTCATCCTGCCCACATCAGCAGAAGTGGAAATTGCCGAATTTCAAGAGGATAGGTACTCTGGCTATAAAGCCTGGAATCTCCAGGTTAAAACCGATGCAGGCGACCGACGCCAAATCTACATCCTCCACGAAAGTGACGCTTGCCGATTTCAACAGGACAATGCTAGGTTGCTGCAAAATGCTAAAAGCAATCCGAGCTTATGGAAGGCATGGTACGACCATTGTGAAATCTTTGCAGATATGAGAAATTGTTGGGCAATTACTGTACACAATTCTCAAGGCTCTACTTTCACGGAGGTGGGAATTGATAGCAGTGATATCGGCAGGAAAGTCGCTACTAAATTGCTGTATCTTGCTCAGGTTTGTCCGAGTCAAAAAGCTCAAATTTTCAAAGAATACCGCGACAGTATTCGAGCGCACAATCAACTTATGTACGTGAGTTGTAGCCGTGCGAAGCACCGGGTTTTTGTTACTAAGTGAACCCATTTTATATAGGGTGCGTCAGATTGAACGGTAAGGGGTTGAAATTTCTGGTTGATTATCTGACTCACCCTACTTTTTTTACTATGGCGGGAGACATTTGCAATATTTAGAGATTGCATTTGAATTCAGATTTTATCTAAAAATAGTCTCAATCTGAACTGCTAGCTGTACGGCTTTTGGCCACCCAACGTTCAAGTAAGATTCTAGTATTTGAATAAAGTCCGATTGCAGCTCATTTCCCTCTAATAAAATCTTTTTGTGGTCGGCTAAAATTCTACTAAGTATTTCAATAGTACGATCTGCTGCCAACCGTTCGTTGACAAGTCCTGCCGATGCGCTAGCTAATGTTGCTTTTCTGATCCAACAAAGGCTACGCTGAAGATCCAGGTCTATAAAATGCTCCAATCCCTCGATTAATTCAAACACGATACCTGGGTGAGGTATGGCAAGCAAGGCTTCAAGAATAGGCTCTACAGTCTGCCACCATGCGCTTATTTTTGCTTCTTTATCATCTGTTTGAGCGCTAGTCCATTGTTTAGCGTGTCCTTCGGCTGAAAAGTCAAATTCAGTTGCCACATCATAAAAAAAGTCAGAAACCTTTTTAACCCAGGGCGCTGGCTCGTTTGATCCATCAGAAGGTGCTCTATTTGTTACCTCTGCATAGTAGACTCGAAGTGCTTGGTTAGCTGCCTCTAACAGTTGCAAAAGGAAATCCTGAACTCGTTGGTGTTCTCCGACTGGAATAGGAGGTTCTTTTGGCGATCGCGGCAGAAGTTCGTGAACTGCATTCCGTTCAGCACCCTTTAATTCGTCAGCGTTGTCTGTAATAGAGTCAAGAGCATTTCTGAGAGCTTCACCTGCCCATGTTTCTCCTTCAAAAAACCACAAAGCAGTTAACAATGCACCGCAATGACTCCGAAGCTCCGCTGAATTACACAAGCGAGCAGCCGTTAGAAGTTTGTTAAAAAATTGTTCAGCACGAGCAGCATCACTGTTGCGGAGCCACCCATACCAAGATGGATGTAGAGTCTTACGGAGTACACCAATAGTTCCTGCACGGTTGGGAAGCTCGTTTAACCAACGATCCAAGGTTTCCCAGACGAATTCTGGCCACTTGTTGAGAAATTGCCAAATTTGTTCGCCCAGACAGGAACGTACTTGCGGATCTGGGTCATCCGCGAGACGGCGGAGTAAGTCTTTCCATTCAATCGGAAGCGAGTCTGTTTTAATCGCAAGGCATAAAAATCCCTCTACGGCAAATATAGGTGGTTTTTGCCAGACAGATGGATCGCGATCAAAGTCTTCTAAACTCTGTGGAGATGGAGAGACTGAAGGGGTCTCTATAATTATTTTTAATTGTTCAAAAAGATCTGATTCTGCTTGGTTGTTTAAGGGAGTTGACTCGGAAGCACGTTGATATAAATTTTTAGCCTCTTCTAGTTCTTGCAAAAATACATTATGATTACCAAATAAGTCAACTGGTAGCTGCTCGTTAGGGGTATATTCTGGATAACCGAATGAGTCAACTGGTAGCTGCTCAACAGGAGTATATTTAAGCTGATAGGTAGGTCTAGTATATAAATTTTCATTCCCCAGATATTTGCTTAAAAATTCTTGGGTTTCTGAACTCCGCTTTTCTTCGGGGATGCTACTCAAAATACGAGCTATTTTTGCTAATAAATAGTTATTGGCGTTTTCTGTTTGGCAATCAAGCGCTCTCTTTAATAGCAGCGATTCAATTTGGGAAAATTTTTCATCAGTTAATTCGGAAGAAAAAGCTTCGAGACAATTTTGGGCTAATTCTTGAGTTTCTAAACTCAGAAGTATTTCTGGGTTTAGTAATAGCGTCCAAATCCGCTGGGCGTAAAAGTCAGGAGCAGAAATAGCAGCAATTAACAACCTCCTCCAAACTGCTGCTAGAGCATTTTCAGCAATAACAACATCCAAAATAGGCTGCCATTTTTCATCGGGTTGGTCGGTTTTTGGTAACTCTGTCAGATATTTTGACCAACAACGTAACATTTTTACTTCATCATCTACCAACAAGCTGTTTTCTGCATCCCAAATATGGCTCCCATCGGTTTGCAAGCGTCCCTCATGACCCTTCAGAGTAATTGTCTCAATTAGCAGGTTATTTTCTTTCGGTTGCATTTTCTTGTATCTCAACTTGCTCATTATATTGTTAGCTATCTTCATCCATTAAAATTTGCTCTTCTAACCTTTTACGAGCTTTTGCTACAAGAGGGTGTTTAGCAAGCTGAAGATCCTCCTTTTCTTTTCGATTGTAAAAATGTTTGATAATTCGGATGAGCGCACGGGTTGCCTCTGTTGGGTGGTTTGACAAAAATTGAGGGAATTTTTCAGTAAGGATATGACGGGCTAAGTCATAGTCTTGTTGGCGAGTGCTTGTTAATGAAAAAATCTGACTAGGAGTCATAGCAGTTGAAGACTGGCTAGTTTCATTATAACCAAAAACAGCATCATATACCTCGCGTGCTAAAACCGGATCTGCTTTCCAAATATCTTCGATGTGGCTCACTATCTCATAAATTTGAATATAGCCCGCCCGTTGAAGCTCATCATAACTAATAATTTTACGAATTATATTAGATGAGGCAGAAATATCGGAAGAGATAGTTCGACATATGCACTCTATAGGAACTCTAAAAAA
The DNA here is from genome assembly GCF_020738035.1 of Microcoleus sp. PH2017_28_MFU_U_A. Taxonomy (NCBI): domain Bacteria; kingdom Bacillati; phylum Cyanobacteriota; class Cyanophyceae; order Oscillatoriales; family Microcoleaceae; genus Microcoleus; species Microcoleus sp. PH2017_28_MFU_U_A. The sequence goes on along the minus strand of NZ_JAEQCX010000022.1, from coordinate 56,198 downwards.
AGAGCTGGGTGGAACACCTTGACTCCAATAAAATTGTAAGAGAGCACTAGCTGCTTGATTGAGCAGTAGTTTAGCCGGTTCGGACAGAGTTTCTAAAGCATTAGATGCAGAAAAAAAAATTGGTTGATTAACGTTGATTAATTGGGAATTACCTGTTTGGATAAGATCGCGAGCCAACTCAATCCACCAGTCACCTGATGTTGATTTAAAGAGTCTAGGTAAAGAGGAATATTGGGCAGCAGTAATAACGCCCTGTATTATCTGCTTCCAGTGCTTGTTATCCGGATCATTCCGAATAGTACCATCTAGTAAGGGTTGCAAATCATCACGGCTGATAGCCTCTTCAGCTATTACTAAATATCCAGGTAGTTTTTGAAGAACTGAAACTGAATTGCGTTCCAAATCGAGTAGCGTCTCCCAAAAATAATCTCTTCCTTGGTTCCAAGTATAACGATGAAATAGCACGAGGCTTGGTCGCAGAAATAAGCCCCAAGTATCAGATCGAGTGAGTTCATTAGCTAAATTTTCGTGTCGCGATCGCACAAAAAGTCGTTCGGCCAGATAATCGAAAAGAAGGTGATGATTAAATTCAATACGTTTTAATTCAGGTAAACGACCAGGTAGTGAATGAGGGTGACGAATAAACTCTGTACTAAAAAGATCTCCATTTAGGTCCGTTGTCCATTTTTGCTTTGGAACAACTTGTAGAGTTTGTTGACTTACCATTTGCTCAATGAGAAGTTCTAAAGCTTCCGTTATTTCCTCGCGACGATCGTGTGATTCAACTCGTTGAATCCAATAACGCTCGAATAGTTCTGCTTGAGTAGAAATCCCAGAAAGTTGAACTGCTGATTCACCTTCTGCAATCAGTTTACATAAAAGATCGAGGCTAAACAAATTGCGGATAACTTCGCGAAGCTGAGGAATTTGATCTAAAACGGTTTGAATCTCTGGAAAATAACTGATTACTTCGCTTAACTCATTGTCATCTAAATCGGCAATAAAAAAATGATTTACTTTATTTAAATCTTTATGGCGGAACTCTAAGGATAGAGTTTCTTGCAGAGCAGGGAATTTTTCTCGTAGAGTACCGGAATGTTGCAGGTCAAAGTAACGAATAGAGGCAATTACTTTTATACCCCTGTGAAGAGCTAGTGAAAATAATTTTTGGTATGCGTTCATAGCACGAGTGTCACGCAAACCATCAAGCCCATCTACGATTAGAGTAGCTCCTGCGCCTGACGCTGCCTCAGCGAACAATCCCATCCAAGAATGTTGTAACTTTAGAGGAGTTTGTATTTCTGGTGCAGAATGATATGGCAAAGAGTCTGCCGCCCAATACCAAACTCGTTCGCCAGAATCTCGGAGTTGATTGGCTAGAGTTAGCAAACAGCCTGTCTTACCTGTTCCCGCTCCTCCTACAACTAAAAATGATTGTGTCTTTGCTGCTTCAAGCATTACCTCAACTACTGGTCGAGTAATTGGAAGTTGTTTTCCACCAATAATCAGTTTTGCTCTCCCCTGGCTTTCTTGATATTCTAATTCTGTAGCCGAATATTCCTGTAAGCGCTCGAAATCAAGACGATAATCGTGACTGTCTTGTAGAGTGACTCCTTCACCTTGTAACCTTTGTCGCAGTGCTAATCTGTCTTGTGAACCTCGTTCAGCCTGCAAATCATCAGCTAATGTCTTAAGGGACTGTATCACTTGAAGTATTTGAGCGGAGTTAGTTAATAAACCATACTGAAGTGCATCCACAACTCCAAAATAATCTGATTCGTTCTCTCCCAGACGAAGTTGCTTGATATAAGTATGTCGTAAGAGGACTTCTTTGCTATTAACTAAGTTTTGAAGCTCAGGATTGTTTTTTTTAGCATCCTCTGAATGTAAAGTTTGTAGTAAATTATCTAAGTCCTTAATATTTTCTTCATCCGTGTTATAAGCTGCATCGATTAAGGGACTTCCAGTGGGCAGTTGGCGATATCTTTTTAGAAATTTGCTTAATTTCTCTAGATTGCCATTAGTGTTTTCATAAAAGAGAACAAAACGTCGTTCTACTCCTGTAACCGGTGTTTTTTCCAATTCTTTATAGAATTGAATTAAAACAGATGCCCATTCACTGTTAGTCTTCGTAGACAAGCTCATGCTGGTTTTACATTGTCCATAAATTTTACCGTTACCAGTAAGTTCAACACGGAGATCGTCGATACTATCTTTTGTTTCACAGTAAATTCGCTCTGCTATTGAGGTAGCAGGAAGGTCAAATTCTTGTCCAATAACTGGAGTTTGAAGAAGGATACGAGCACAGTACCAGGCACTAACTCGGGCTTGGAAGCGTGCTCCGAGAGACATTGCTGACCCACCAGCAGTTGATTTTTTACTGGTCATTGGCTATTTCCTCCTTTTGCGGGGTTTTTCTTCGAGAACATTGCTTAAAAAATAGATATCTAAGGCATTGCCTAATAAATCAGTGGGGGGTTGATAGTTGGGGTCATTTGCCAATAATTCTGGATTAGGCGATCGCCGGCTCGATGTTACAGGTGGCGAAGCGAATATGCCCAGCATTTGGTATTTACCAAATAATTGATAAGTCTAACACAAAACAGGGTAAAATAGATTCACCGCTTAAAGTTACGGGGTTATCTAAACATTCTACTTCTGAGTTAGGATGAGAAATATAGGCTTGGCGATTTTTCCTATCAATCAACCATTAGTGTATTGTAAATCAATAAATCGTCGCTGAAAAGCCGCATCAAATACTTCCCCTCTCGCTCCTAATTTTTCATGAATTGTATGGACTTTATTGACAACGTGCGCTAAAATTTTCAACTTAGCATCATTTCACTGGGAAAGTGAAAAAAATCACATTCCGCGCCTGTCCGTGCCACTCTCAACTTCGTTTTTTTGGTCAAGGTGGGCGGGATTCCAAGGAATATCGTACTCAAATCTTATATCTAAAGTCTAGTGACAAGCTGAGTCGTGCAAGCTATTCTCTAGGCAGCTAACGCTGCCCCCGCTTAGCAGCTATTTTAACGCACAAAGATGCAGACCAAAACCCCCACCGATACAGCTAAAAGACGAAATAAAGAAAACGGTTCATCCAAAATAAAACCCAAGGCAAGTGTTACCTTAGAACGAACCAAACCTTTGGTCAAAGATGAGCAAAAAGTTGAAGAAAAATCCGAACACCAGTCCCCCGATAGCGATTCTCCCCAGCTTTTATCACCAGAAATTAAGCTAGTTTGCACCCAAGACAATTTAGCCAACCATCTCGAACTTGTTAGCAAAGCTGTCCCAGCAAAACCCACCCATCCAGTATTAGGAAATGTCCTCTTAGTCGCTTGCAAAAAAACACAGCGAGTCCAACTTACCGTCTTTGACATGAGATTGGCCATTCAAACATCCTTTGATGCCAACGTTCAATCTCCCGGCGACATGACCATTCCAGTCGGACTTCTCAGTGAGATTGTCGGGAAATTCTCGCCCGGAGATATCACTTTAGTCAGTCGCGAAGCCTTGAATCGCGAAGGTGAAGATAGCGAAGATAGCGGGAATAACATCACCTTGCCAGAGGCTGTTAGCAACAGTCCAGTTGCTACCCTAATTGCTGCTTGCGGTCGCTATCAAGTTCGAGGGATTTCGAGTGAAGAATTCCCTGCTATTCCTGAAGTAAAAACAGCGCAAACAATTTGCATCCCCGCTGAAACGTTGAAAGAAGGGCTGAAAGGGTCACTGTTTGCCACCGCTACCGATGAAGGCAAGCACATCCTGACAGGTGTTTACTTCAAAATCTGCCAAGATACCCTCGAATTTGCTGCCACAGACGGCCACCGTTTGGTTGTCCTCAATACTTCAATTCAAGGTTTTTCTAAGAAGAAACAAGCGGAAATTGCACAGCCTCTAGAGCTTACAGTCCCAGCTAAATCGCTCGCCGAACTGGAGCGAATTTTATCGAGCAGGACATCCGCTGACCCAGTAGAGCTTTCTTACAGCACTGAGAGCGCTCTGGTAGAATTCCGGTGGGGAGCGCAGCGCTTAGTAACGCGCTGTTTAGAAGGCACATACCCAGCTTATCCCGATTTATTGCAGCAGGATTTCCAACATCAGATAACGCTGGAAAAAGCACCTTTCATCAAAGCTATAGAGAGAATTGCTGTGCTGGCAGACAAGAAAGAAAAAACGCTCAGCATCCGCATTAATAGCGAAGCACAGCAAGTGTCACTGTCGCTTTTCAGAGAATTTGGAAACGGTTTGGAACAGATGGCAGCGCACGTTAACTCAGACAGCAATTTGTCAATTTCATTCAACATAAAATACCTGTTGGAAGGTGCAAAAGCGATCGCTAGTTCCCAACTCCAAATGCACCTCACTCAGCGCGACGGCCCCGCCATTTTAGTTCCTGCTGGCAACCGCTCCAAGCCCAACATCCTAATGGATGCCAAATACTTGTTAATGCCGATTTTCAAAGACTGATGTCTTTTGCAAAAAAGGCTCGCTTGGCAGAAGTAAAAATATTGAGTTTTTTACTTCTCTCTTCTTCTGAGTGCAAACTCCGCAAATATGACTCTAATTCTCAGCAAACAATTACACCTAACCATTCAATCATGTACGCAGCATTACCTCAAAAATACCGCCCTCGTAGCTTGTCTGAACTGGCCGGACAGGAGTACATCCAAAGGACACTTTCCAATGCGGTCAAAACTAATAAAATTGCTCCGGCTTACTTGTTCGCCGGCGAACGGGGAACGGGCAAAACTTCAACGGCCCGCATTTTAGCTAAATCTCTCAACTGCACCAGTGCAGACAAACCCACAGTAAAGCCGTGCGGCAAGTGCCAATCCTGCCGCTCGATTGAAAAAGGCAGCAGCTTAGACGTTGCTGAAATTGACGCGGCTTCCCACAACGGCGTGGATGACGCTCGCGCCCTGATCGAGCGATCGCACTTCGCACCAGTTATCAGCCGCTACCGAGTGTTTATTTTAGATGAAGTTCACTGCCTAAGTTCCCAAGCTTTTAACGCTCTTCTAAAATGTTTGGAAGAACCTCCGCATCATGTAGTGTTCATCTTGTGTACGACAGAGCAACACAAAGTGCTGCCAACAATTAACAGCCGCTGCCAAACGTTCCTGTTTCGATCGCTGCCAATCCCAGCCATTGTCAAACAGCTAACAATGGTAGCTGAGAAAGAGTCCATTGCAATTGCCGAAGCAGCTAAAATTGCGATCGCCCGCGCCGCGAATGGCGGGATGAGGGACGCCTTGCAGTTGCTCGACCAGTTGAGCTTATTAGGAGAGGAAATTACCAGTTCTCACGTATTGGAATTGTCGGGGCGGATACCGGATTCGGATTTAGTTGCAATTTTGAAATCGACCCGCACCGGCAACGCGCTGAAGCTGCTGCAACTGTCCCGCGAACTCATTGACAGCGGGAAAAGCCCTAAAATGCTGCTGGCGTCGCTGCTAGCCTGCTACCGGGACTTGTTGCTTGCAACGAGCGTGCCGGACTGTTCGCTGATGCTAGTTAGCGGCATTTCGCACTCGGCCCTGATGGAAATTGCCTCTGCTTGGGACTGCAATGCGATCGCTGCTGGCCTCGAACAGTTGCAGGCTTCGGAATGGCAGCTCAGCAAGAGCGCTCACCCAACGCTGTGGCTGGAACTCTGCTTGCTGGGATTGGCAAAGGTGCCACAATTAAAACCCCACGTCGCTCTTGGCGCTATTGCTAACCCCAGGCAGCCCGAGCGCACCCAGAAGCTGCCCACCTCCTCCAAGTTGCGATCGCCCCGTTCCAAAGAGCGAGCCATTTGGGAAAAAGTGCTCTCAGCAACTTCTGAGAAGAACCGCGCTTTACTCTGTGCTGCTTCCCTGGTAGCACTGACGGAAAAGAAAGCGGTGCTGGCTGTGCCCGCCCAATATCTGGACAAGTTCAACCGGAACGCGGCTAAGGTGCAGAAGATATTTCTGGCTGCAACGGGCGTCCGCTATCAAGTGTTGTTCGAGGAGAAGAACCCATGATTAGCTTGCTGATAGGGGATGACCTCCACGCGATTCACAAAAAGCTTTCTGCCTTTAAAAAGAACCTCGACCCTGCTTGGATTGGCTTCAATTATCACCGCTTTGATGCTTCGGCATTGAATGAGGCGGTTGACTGCGCCTTAACTCCCGCCTTGGGAACGGAAAAAGCAAAGTTAGTGGTGGTAGAAGGGTGTAATTTCAAACAGTTTAGTGAAGAGGCGCTGGAGGTTCTCCAGTTGCTCCCGCAGGTGCCGGAAAAGACGCACCTGGTTTTTGTAGCGCCTTCCATTGACAAACGCCTGAAGGTGGCCAAATTCCTGCTTTCTCAAGCTAAGCTGTTTGAGTTCGACCTTATTCCCCCCTGGCGAACGGATCTCATTGCCCGATCGATCCGAACTCAAGCTTTGGCAATAGGGCTGTCGCTGAACTCAAATGCTATTGATTACTTGGCGGTTGCGATCGGCAACAATCCGGCTCGCGCTGAATCAGAACTGCACAAGTTGGCGACTTACAGCAGTGGCGCTTCCCTCACTTTAAACTCTGTGCGATCGCTGGTTCCTTCAACCACTCAAAATAGCCTCCAGCTTGCCGAAGCGCTGAGGGAAAATAACTCTAAGAGAGCAGTTTGTTTGCTACTTGAACTTTTGGCAATAGGAACTTTCCCGCTGGCGATTTGTGCGACGCTGATTGCTCAATTTAGAACTTGGTTGTGGGTGAAAGCGGCGATAGTTGGAGGAGTTAAACAAGACGCTGAAATTGCCCGGATTTGTCAAATTGCTAACCCTAAGCGAGTGTACTTTCTGAAAAAAGAAGTAGCTGCTGCTTCTCTAACATCCCTTTCGTCTGCGGTGTCTCTGCTGCTTGACTTAGAGGGTTCGCTGAAGCTTGGGCGTAAAGGGGATTCCATGTTGCCTGCAATTCTGGCGATCGCCCAACTGTTTCCTTCTAAGAAAGCAAGGAAACGCGAAGTAGAAGCGAAGTAGAAGTGATGTAGGGGCGATGTAGAAGTGATGTAGGGGCGATATAGGGGCGAGCGCGAGTGTTCATTTCCCTCGTTTAACTAATGCAACAAGTTAAACGGGGATTTTTTTACCAAAACACCTTATAAAACTTATTAATTAAACTAAAGTCACTCCAATGTTAATGCTTGCTAATCAAAAAATAAAACCCTCACAGAGATGCCCGAAATGTGGAAAATACGTAAGGAATGGGCTAAAGTCTCCCACATACATTATGTTTGTAGTAATTGTTAATTTGAAATACAACGTGATAAAAGCTCTGTTATAATTAATTTTAATTATTTCTCCATTTTTAATCAGAAACGCTCTCATAATAATCAATAATTATTTAAAAAAATTCTAAGCATAATAGTCTTTTCTTATACCATAATGTAGCGCATTGCTAGTTTAAGAAATATGCTATTCTAAGAATGTAAAAGCAGCGAACCTTTTGACAGTGAAGGCGACCTGCCGATACAGCCCGCGCCGCCCCGACAGAAAATAACCCCAGCTTTCTGTTAGGAAACCTTATTGGTTTTAGCAGGCAAAGGTACAAAGCCCCAATCCCCAAATAAACAACCAGGGCTATCCAAATGAATAAAAATGAAACTGTGTCGCTCTCAGTCAGCGACGCGATTCAGCATATTGGTCTTGACCAACTCAAGCCTCACCCTCGCAATGAGGAAATTTACGGGTGCACCGAAAGTATTGCTGACCTGGTAGAGTTGATCCAACTCAAAGGCTACGTCCAACCGCTGACCGTCAAAACAGATGGCACGATCGTTAGCGGCCATCGGCGGTGGAGGGCGCTAGCAGCGCTGGGCTGGAAGTTTGTCCCAGTTATTGTCTGCCACTTCCAGACTGAAGATGACGAGCTCTTCGTCTTGGTGGCAGAAAACCGCCACCGCCACCAAAGTCCAGTACAGAGAATTCGGGAAGGAATTGTTGTGGAGCCTATAGCTAGAGAGCTGAGGAACAGACATGCTGCCAAGAAAGCTTGCCACCAAGCTGCTGACTCAGTAGAGCCGCCGTCGGACAACCAGCAACCGCTGATGGAAAATTTTCCATTGAACCCGATCGACTTAGGTCTGACTCCAAGGGAAATGGAACTGACGGAAAATATTGTGGCGGCTATAGTCGGCTTGGGGTGCGGCAGGAACTACAGGAAAGGGCGCATTGCCGTCAAAGCTGCCGACGAGCTCAAGAGAGAGCGCCCCGAATTGGCTGCAAAGTGGTTGGACATTATTAATGACCACAGCATAGATGTAGGGTATCAACTTGCGAAGATGCAGGAGGACAAGCGAGTAATGGCGTTGGCTGCGATCTCGTCGGGAGCAGCGAAAACCCCGAAACAAGCTAAAGCTCTGATTAAGGCTGCTTTGAGAAAATCCTCCGCCTCAAAAGAAACCGAGGGCCGCAGTAGTAGCGAGCCGGTTCAAGAAGGCGATTGCGGTGAAGAATGTAAAACTTGCACTCCTTGCGAACCAATTACGGGTGAGGGAGTCAAAACGCGCTTTGGTCCAGACAGCGCGGGGGCATGGGTTATTGTCAAAATCCCTTTTATTCCTAAAGAAAAAATAGCGGAAAGGAAGTGGAATGGATTTTGGGGCCGGATTGTGGAGGTTGGAGCGACTTTGAAAGTCGATATGGGCCAAGAGGTGGTGTCGCTCCTTCACTCAGATGTGGTGGCAATATGGAACCCAACGCCGAGTTTTTGCTCAATAGCTGAGCGAATTCTCAGGCTGCAAAGCTTCGGCACGGTGTACGAGTTTGGGAAAATCGTCTTGAACAGGATGCAGAGAAAAGTGGTTTGGGATGCAGCAGCGCTAGCTTATCTGGATGCTGTGGAACAGGTGGAATTGGCGCGGCGGGCGATCGAGCAGGCTTTGTAGTAAGGTTCCTTTTTACTGAAACTAACCGATGATCTGTTTGCCAATGAGTTTGAATGTGCGATCGCACAGCATTGAGTGCTGCTGCGTCGCAGTTTAACTCGTCGCTACCATAGCCGAGCAGTGCAACCTCTAACTGTTTGGCTCGTTTTTTCGCTTCCGGGTCTGACGCGGGTGAAACGCCTCTGAAACCTTGATAGGTCAATTGTTGAGGCTCCTTAACCTCGACAAGCATGATGACTACTTGAGAGGGTTATTAACAATGTTCCTGGGCAGCAATGGCGTAGTCGCAGGCATTGAGACATCACCCTTAAACTGAAGTTCCGTGTACTCGAAACCCTCTCAAGTGGCGATCACCCGTGAGTATTTTTCTTGAGGTCGCTCAACTCTTATTTATAAATATTTGATAACCAAAATGTTCATTATCAATAAATAGCATCCAGGCGACTAGCGTCGCGCCCTCTGGGTAGGCTGTAACTGTCTTACCCACCTATGCAATTAATCACCCTCACTGATTTAAGTTTTCTAGCCAATCCGACACAACTAACAGTTCCCATTGAATTGAAACAAGAGGGATTTCAACTAATAATGAAACAAACTTTATTGAAACTCCCCACTGAACCTCTGCTACTTGCGAATCCCAAAGTGGATAAGTGGATTATGGAAGTTAGTTTGCTATTTCCAGAGGTATTTGAATGGGAACCTCCTACATTCTTAGTCGATACTCAGTTTAGCGCTAAGCTTAATAAAGATGTATGCGTACAAATCAACGCCAATGCAGCTTTTCTTGAACGTCAATCCGTCCATTTAATTGAATGGGCAATCCGCCATCCTGCATTAAATTGGTCTGACCGAGTAAAATTGTGGACAGCAGCCGAATCTCTCTCGCTGCCGCCAGAAAATATCAAGCTGACCGTGTTAGCACTGCATCCCGCCCATCCGGGGACGAGGCGCGAACTCAGTTGGGACAGCCGGCAACACGTACAGACAAGAGATTGGCTTGCGTCCGCGCTGGCAGGACAGGCGAGATCGCCTGTTGTGGCTCGAAGAACATCACTGCCTGCGATCGCGCCCCTCACTCATTTCGACATTGAGGGAATTCCAGAGGTAGAGATTTAGGGGTACAGCCGAGATACGATACTGTTGGCTCCATATTTCTTAACATTCTTGGCGATCGCCAAGAGGCATCTGTTGGGTCATAAATAAGTTAAGGAGATCTAATCTTCTGCCTGTGACGACTCTGTAGAAGATGTCAGAAAAGCGAGCAATATTTTTACATCTAGATAAGTAGCTTTGCTTTTCTGGTTATGCCCTCGTAGTTTATTGAGTAGCTCGTCAGCCGAAGGAAATGGTTTGGGTAGTGAGTTTAAGTTGTTAACAGGTTTATCGGAGCGGGGATTAATCTTGTTAACAGGTTTCTCAAAAAGCCAAATAGGAGGAGAAAGTGGCTCACCACCTTCAGCTATATATTCTTGATAGCGTTCCACCACAGGATTAATTTGTTCAGCAAGGGGAACTGGGATACGTGCCAGCTTGGTGTCGTAGGGAGCTTTCTTACCTCTCCCGCCTTTGGGTTTGGGCATCAGAGTCGAAAAAGTCGTAAACAAGTTTATCATAAACTTGTTTACAGCTTATAAACCTGTAAACAGCTTTGTTCAGCAGCCCTGATGCCGATTTATACTTGTTAACTGGTTTGACATACCTGTAAACAGCTTTAATTAATCAGGGGCTAATTGGGCGAACGATGATTTACGTGTTTGAGCCAAAGGCTCTCCTCGCAGCCAGGCCGTCAAACGTACTACATTGATCGCAGCGGCGGTGATGATATGCTGCAATGTGGTCTTTTTAAGACCAATGTACCGACAACGGCGTAGTTCAAATGCCCGCACTGCCTGGGAGATAGTACCCTCAATTCCGGCCCGGTGGACATAAATCGCTTTGAACTCATCAGACGGATGATAGGCGCGGGCTTGCTGTAGAACCTGCCAATCTGATTGTGTCCTCCGTGTTAGCGAACGACCAGTTTTTAAGGAACGGGTGCATTGGTCTCGGACAGGACATACCAGACAATCTTTTTGGGCAAAAGCGATATAAATTGTAGAATTTCCATTGGTGTCATGGCTGGGCTTCCAACGTTGGCTGGTTTTTCCGATTGGACAGTACACCACTTTCTTGTCCCAATCAATATTAAAGTTGTTAGTATCGAAGCCTTGTTCAGCAAGAGCCTGCCAATGATGATTATTAGGCACTGGTCCAAACAGTTCAACCTCATACTTCTGCTGGGCACTAACCATCAGAGATACGCTGGTATAACCCGCATTAACCAGATGTTGTTGAGGTAAGAGTTCTTTGTTTTGTAGAGCTTGGTGGATGATGGGTGTGGCGAGTTGGTCTCCTACAGGAGCATCAGTTGTTTCCACATGGGTGATCAACCGAGGTGAATTTTCATCACAGCTCTCACTCAGATGAACCTTATATCCCGTCCAGTGCGTAGTTCTCTTAGTCCCGTAACGGGCTTCCATGTCATAAGGTGAGCGAATCTGCTGCACACAAGGAGGACGATCTTCTTGTGAACGTAGACGGACTGTGGACTCCGGTGCATAAAACTGTTGTAGCCATAGTTGGCGCAAGGTCTGTACCTCGGATAACTGCCTCAATCGGGGCGGTGCCTTGCTACTATATATAGCTTCCATTAACTTGAAGCCATCAGCCCCCACTAGAGATGCGAATTCTTCCCGTTCCATCGGCTTTCTCGGCAGATGAGATTCCTCAACGCGCTTAGAGTAACGCTCGTACCATGAAGGGGAGGCTAAATTGGTTAACCAGGTTGGGGCAACTTTAGCTACAGCATTAAGAGCGTAGCGTAGGGTTTCAGTGATACATTCTAAACGCCCCAAATCTCGGATAGCGGCTACTATATTTGTCGAATCAGTGCGTTGACGACCACGAGGTTTTAATAAGCTCAGTTCCTGACATTTACACAGTAATTTATTTAGTATAATCTCTTGAGCACTACCATCAATTAGACGCTGGCGGAACTCGCACAACACGCTCGAAGTCAAAGCCTGGGTCAGTTAATTCTAGAGATAGTGCATATTTCCAATCAATTCGACTCCGCACCGCTTCTGCGGCTTGACGGTCAGATAGACCTGCGACAAATTGCATGATAGTTACCAGAGCTAGTCGCCACGGAGATAAGCCAGGTTGACCTCTGTCGGGAAAGAGTTCAGCAAAATCCCCATCGGTGAAGATAGTACCCAAGGCGTCGCGCATGAGCATGAAGGTGTTGCCTTTAGGGAAGGCTGCTTGGGCAACGCGAATGGTGAGTTCTGGAATTGGTGTAATGAGAGTGGGTTTAGGTAACATAGCCCGAGCCTGTTTATAGAGCGCATAACTTAATTTATGACCAAACAGATACCTCTTGCGATCGCCAAGAATGTTAAGAAATATTTCGCCAACGGTATCGTATCTCGGCTATACCCCTCATGCACGGTTTCGGAAGAGAGGGGTGGAGTGGTAACACTCCCCTCGACTCTACCTCTCGGCTATACCCGGGGTTGTCGGTTCCTGGATCTTCCTCTAGATGAATAATAATACTGATGCCAGAATTCCAAGCTATTTTAACCGTTTATCTTGCACCTGAACACACTTGTTTGCTCAGATCATCCATCCGGTCTTATCTTTTCACGCTTATTCAGCAAATTCTATTTAGATACTGCTTAAAAGCAGATAGAAAAAGTAAAATCTCTTCTGTGCTTTGCTTTTGTTTCCCAACAGATCAATTAGATATAACGATCACTAGAATTCTTAAAACCATTGTAGAAACATGAGTCTCCAGTTTTCGTATTTACACAAAAATTAAACTCTTTCTATTTATTCTATTTTTTGGGTGAGATATTGAAAATCATTTGTGTTGCTGATTCATCATCATATGATCTTTTATCAAAATAACCATATTTGGCGACAATGTAGAAGCCATATGTAGCTATTATATCTTCAATTTGATCGGGATAATAGTATTTCATTCTTAACTTGTCAGACACCATTCGTTTAATCCTTTCATCTTCATATTCATAATAAAATAAATCACTATAAATTATTTGTGATTTTGTATTAATCTTTCTATTTATACTTTTCCTTTCTATCTTTTTTGTTCCATCATCATTATAAATAATAAAGTCCGTTCTTTCTTTCTTAGTAACCCATGTTTGAGTTAGAAACTCTGAAGGTTTAAAGCAACTAAAAACAAAAGATCCCCCCAAAGTAAGGTGTTTCCTTACTGATTGAAAACAACCTGAAATTTCTTTAATGTTGCACAAACCCTGAAAAGTCGAATAGGGTAAAATTATTAATTCAAATTTTTTATCTATTGAGAAGCTGCTCATTTGGGATTTTATAATAAAAAGCCTATCCTTAAAAACTTTTTCCAAGCTACTTATTTTCTCTTCAAGTACATCAAGCATTGGTAAAGAATCATCTAAACCATAAATTGTCTTTCCAGTTTTTAATATAGGAATAGTAATTCTTCCTGTTCCACACCCAAGTTCAAGAATCAAACCAGTCGTTTCTCTTGCTAATTCTACATAAAAAGGAATATCATCTTGCACTTTAGATCTATTATCAAAATCATAAAGACTAGCTCCTTCTATGTATCTATTATATCTCTCATAAGAACTGTTATTTTGCATTGTAAAATTTAACTCCAAACAATGTTTATAAGTTTGTCTTAAACAAAAACTACTCTTTTAATCTTAACATCTTTTAATTTTGCTGTTAGATTTTTATCATTATTAATTTTCCATACCTTCACTTTCAGAAATCCCCAAAGATGATAACGCTCGTTCCTTCCACTATTCCTGTGATGTTGCATGAAAAATATTACCTAAAAATTGTCAAACTCAACAACCTAGATTTAGACAATCTGATAAAAATTAATCACTAGTAAACTCTACCTAACAAGCAAAGCTTTTAATCTTATCTACTCTACTGCTTGCGAAGCACCCAATACTGGGTATTAGCAAAAATACGCCAATCTCTTAAATGGAAAAGCTTTAATTGCCATTTGAAGAATCTCTTAAAGGGACTTTCTAAATAACAAGAATTAGCTCCAACAAAACCTTTATCTAATACAATAGCTCCTGGTACTTGGGTAAATATTGCTTGCATATCACGCTGAGAATATTCCATAAAGTGAATATCCCATTCAGGGTTAAGTTGTTGTAAATCTGAGCTTAACTTTGGAACCATTGCAAATTTAAGCGTTCCCCATTGATAAGTTTTCCCACTAATAAGCGTTAAAGCATTTGCAATATTAGCCGGATTTGGAACACTAAAAAGGAGCACTCCCCCTGATCTTAGCTTTTTCCATCCTTCCAAAAGAAAACCTAATGGATGATTTAGTAAATGCTCAAAAGTTTCCATACACACTAAGCAATCTATACTTTCGTCTTGAACAAAATCTAAAAAATTTGGCTTGTTAAAATCTACATAATTTGAAATTGATCCACCCTCCACATTTGCTAGGTAAGAGTTTTTCTGTGTTACAAAATAATCTACGCCAATTAATTCTTTGAAGCCAAATGTTGAGCAAATAAAAAGAAATTTCCCATTCCCACAACCCAGATCAAGAATTCTTAACTTTTGACCTTGATGAAACCTCATCAATTTTCTGAATAGATTCATTAATCGAGGTCTAGCCCTATACAAAGATATCAATTCCCGATAATGTTTATCTTCTTTAGTCTCCACCAAATCTACTAATTTAAGAATTTGATCATACGCCTGCTCTGCTCTTATTTCGTCTTGGCTATGTTTCATTCTCATTCCTTTAAAACTTAACCTTTTAAGGATTTTGCTGGACTAGGGTAAAAGGAGACAAAGCGAAGAAGGAGCAGAAAGGGCATTGGTAATTGCCTCAAAAGCTGAGATTCCTTGCAGTCTGACAGTATTGACAATTTTAACTGCAAACAAAATTTATAAGTCTGTCTTGGACAAAAATCACTTTTTTAACCTTAACATCTTTTAATTTTGCTGCTAGATTTTTATCATTATTTATTTTTTCCATAACTTCACTTTCAGAAATCCCCAAATCAGCCAGAAAGCTCCCTTTCTTTTTCCCATTTATCTGAAATATTAATTCAAATGTATTTTTCTCAATTAAGGCATCATCATATTGCGGCCAATTTGATAAGTGTATCGAATTTAACTGACCAAATTCCGTCCACAACTCCTCCGTTAAGAATGGTGCAAAAGGGGCTAATATTTGCAAGAATTCAAGATATTGTTTTTTGGAAATACCATTTCTTTCAGCAATTGTAACAAATTTCATAAGTCTAGGTATTGCTGTGTTAAACTTAAAAACCTCAATATCCTCAGAAACTTCCTTTATTGTTTGATGCAGAATTTTTTTAACTTCAATATTTTCAGAAGTCGAAATCTGTGATTGTAGTCGCCAAACTTTTTGCAAAAATCTTTTTGTGCCAAGTGGTCCATTTTTATTCCATTTAACTGGTTTTTCAAATGGTCCAATAAACATCTCATACAGCCTAAAAGCATCAGCCCCAAATTCATCAATTACATCGTCAGGCTTAATAGCAGTATTTTTCCTCTTTGAAAATTTACTCCCATCAGTATCAAGAATATAACCAAGAAATTCAAGTCTTGGGAATGGTTCAGAATTAGCAACCAGATTTGCGTCATAAAGCACTTTATGCCAAAATCTAGCATAAATCAAATGAGCCGTAGCATGATCAGCACCTGAATATACATTAATCGGACACCATTCTCTTTCCTTATCCTTATTGAAGGGCGAATTTAGATTTTTATTATCCAAAAATCTTAGGTAATACCAAGATGATCCTGCCCATTGTGGCATAGTATTGGTCTCACGCTTAGCGTAAAACACTGTTTTGTTATCAATATTTAAATAGTTTGACACCTCTCCTGTCTCTACATTTATAGCCGTATTTACCCATTCAGGGATTCTGGATAATGGACCTTCACCTGTTCCTTTTTGTTCGTAAGATTCAACTTCTGGTAGTTGGACTGAATCTAAATATTGAGGCATTACTGGCAGGGCAAACCATTCCTTGTCGTCTTTATCAATATACGATACTTTAGATTTTGGAAGCCATTCCTTCATTGGACTTTTTAAAGCCATATTATATGCTTCAATATCGCTTATCCAAACTATTGGAAAAGGTTCTCCCCAAAATCTTTGTCTGGAAAATACCCAATCTCTTATTTTAAATTTTTTTACTTTTTCGGAATTTACTTTTTCAGAAATTTTTAAAGCGCCTTCCTCAATTGATAATCCTGAAAATCCGTTAGAATTAATTAAACGGTCTTTTTCATCAATAACCTTAATAGACGGAATATGAAATTTACAAGCGAATTCATAGTCTCTTTCATCATGAGCAGGCACACCCATAATTGCCCCTGTACCGTAAGAAGAAGAGACATAATCTGATACCCAAATATCTACTCTTTCACTGTTTATCGGATTTATGCAATATAGACCTTCAATTTTGACTCCTGTTTTCTCTGTGGATTTTTTTTTGTCTAGATCAGTTTTAAGCTTTGAAAGTTCAACGTATTCTTTTACCTCAGAAAGATTTTTGATTTTATCTTTCATTTGATTTAGGATTTCATGTTCAGGAGAAACCCCTATATATGAAACACCAAATAAAGTATCTATTCGTGTCGTGAAAACCTTTAACGAATGTGATTGATTTTCTATCTCAAATTCAACTTCGTGTCCTATACTTCTACCAATCCAATTCTTTTGAGCATTTTTAATGTATTCTGGCCATTGTTTTAGCTGTTCTAGATCGTCAACTAATCTATCAGCATACTCTGTTATGCCTAAGACCCATTGTCTCATGGGTTTTTGGATTACGGGAAAGTCACCTCGCTCACTTTTCCCATCTACAATATCCTCGTTTGCTAAAACTGTTCCAAGACCTTCACACCAATTAACCGTAACTTCTTTGTTGTAAGCAAGTCCCACCTTGAAAAACTCCAAAAAAAGCCTTTGGGTTTGCTTATAAAATTCTGGATCGGCTGTTGAAATTTCTCTTGACCAATCATAATCAGGACCAATTAATTTTAATTGTTCTTTAAATCGATTAATATTCCTTTCTACAACTATTGTTGGATGTACTTTTTCTTTAATTGCAGTTTCTTCTGCTGGTAGTCCAAAAGCATCCCACCCCATTGGGTGAAGTACATTAAAACCCTGCATCCTTTTAAAGCGACTGTACACATCTGTCCCTACATATCCTCTTGGATGTCCAACATGCATTGAGCTTCCTGAAGGATATGGAAACATATCAAGGACATAACATTTTGGTTTTAAAGAATCCTCATTTAATGAGTATGTTTTATTTTTTTCCCAGTATGTCTTCCACTTCTCTTCTATTTCCTTGTGATTATACATTTTCATAAAATTAACTAATTTAATAAGGGTTTCAAAAAATATTACTACGATGTCGCTTTAATTATGTGCACTACTTAAGTATACCTAATTATTTGTTTTCTAGCAACTCATATTTACTCAATCAAATTCGTTCAACTTTAAAAGCCCAATCCTTTTCTTAAGTATTTCTGTTGTACAACAAATTTGGTTTGCAATATTTTGTGAACCAATATATAATATCTCTAAAAGTTCTTTATTTGTCTTACTTTCTTTTCTAAAAATGCTTAAATGTTCAATCAAACAGTTTTCTATAACTTCTTTATCGTAAGAAAGTTTAACTTCATTGTCAAAAGACTTTAAAATATACCCAATTTGTTTCCAAAATTTTTCAGACTTAGATTCCTTAAGGTAATTTCTTAGATTTTGTTCAGAATCAGATATAAAAAGTCCATTACCTTGTGTCATAAATTCTCCGAATGAATCTAAAATATATGGAAACTTTGAGGGCATAAATTCTGTCTTATTAACACTGAAATGAGTATCATCATTGATATTGCTTAAAACATGCCTTATGTGATCTATATAACCTTCCACATCATGTCCACCCATAAATATATCTATGTTTAGACCAATAGTATAACTAACGGGTCCATACAAACTATAACTTTTTTCTAGTAAAGTTGGTCTGGGTTGTAAGCCAAGAAATACACGGTCACTTTCTTTTAAATGACCAAAGAAAGTTTTTGGATATTTACTATCCAAAAAATCTGAATCAACAAAACCAAGAATCAATGCAAAAATTTCTGATAATTCTTTTAAGAAAAATGTAGATAAGCCAAATGTAACTTTGTTGGTATCTACTCCAGCTTTAATAAATTCATTTAAAACAAAAAGACTCCTTTGTAAAACTTTGTCTTTTTCTAGTGGATAGTTAATAATATCCATCCAGTCATCTAAGATTACACAACAATTATATTCATCTTGGAGTTCAACAAGGTCAATCATACTTCCAAAATATTGACCAAGATGTCTTCCTCCTGTAACTGGATTATGACCTAAAAGAAGTCTTTTCTTCATTTTTCGCCTCAATTTTTTTTATTTACTACGACTATATTTTCATCAAGTCTGCCAGATTCCCTGAGAAATTCTTCAGAAATTTCAATCGGTCTTTCAAGGAAAGGACTGACTT
>NZ_JAEQCX010000022.1:0-37675 GCF_020738035.1 Microcoleus sp. PH2017_28_MFU_U_A | reverse complement strand
TCAAGTCTGCCAGATTCCCTGAGAAATTCTTCAGAAATTTCAATCGGTCTTTCAAGGAAAGGACTGACTTTCTCAAAAACTGGTCTCTGTTTTAGAAAACCATTTTCAATTTTACTGGTCTGCAAGTTTTCCGTTGCCATGGTTTTTTTCATGATTTTACTCCTTTGAGTTCATTTAAATAAAAATACTTACCGTAGTGATTTTCGCTGGTAGACAGATTTCTTAGACTATTAAGAGTTTCATTTTCATTCCATATACTTCTAATGGACATATTGGTAAGATTACCAAGATACAAATCATCCTGTAATTTCTCTTTTAATGTTATGGATACATAACATCTGCCCATAGGGTCTATCCTCAATTGTGACTCTGGTGATTTTTGAATACGATTTTGTTCTAAAAAATAATCTGTTAGCTGGTTTGTGTTGAGTTTTTCTAAGTTGAATGTAAATGCTTTATTGATTGAATTTACAATACCATTATTTATCAACTCTGAATAATCAAGGGTGGCTGCTTTAATTTGTTCAATTGTTGGAAATGATTCTTTGTTCATCTCCTTAGCCCGGCCACTATCGAATAACATGCCAATATCAAATCCTAATGGCTCATAGGGTTCCAACAATAATCCTATATTATAAATGTCATTATAATTGTTACTCGTTACTACTGTTACTGCTGAGAATGGGATATTGTAATTTCTCAAAATTACCAAACCCTCTATTACTTTCTTGAAGTTACCCTTCCCTCTATTATAATCAGCAATATTTGGATTAGATCCATCAAGAGTTGTTTGAACCATTAAAAGATTTTTTAATTTCGATAATTTTTCAGCGTGGCTCTCGTTAAACAATGTCAAATCAGATCCTACTGTAATTATGAAACCTAAATCATCCGCAGCCGATAATATATCAAAAAAACCTTCCTTAATTAAAGGATCGCCACCAGTAAATTTTATAGAAAAGACTCCATCATCTTTAAGAGATATTAAAATATCTATCCATTCAGTTACACTTAATTCTTTTGATGTATTTACAAGTGGATTAGACTCATAGCAACAGTAAGTACAATTCCTGCTGCATTTGAGAGTGGGTTCAATTTCAACAGCTAAAGGTGAAGCGAAATGAGTTTCGTGAAATTGATTTTCTTGAAAAAAGTAAAAATCTGGATACAAATCATTATCTAAACCTGTACTATCCTCGATTTTTCCAGAAGATTTAAGATTCTCAACAAATGATCTGACAAACGATAAATCCTCTTCCTTGTAATTTGACATAAAATCGTTATAAGAAACTTCTTTAGACAAAATTACAAACGCATCGAATGCCCCCTTGTTATAGAAGTTTATTTCTTTATTAGATAGGTCTAATACAATACACCCAAAACTTTCTTTTCTTATTTTTAAATTTGGATTTACCTTGATTTTATTCATAAATATTTAATTTTTTGTTTAGGTATAATAATTTCTGACTACATCTTCACGATGAACACTGTAGTCGTCTAACTTATAATTGTACCGCATTTGCGGTACAATGTCTGTCATAATTCCACAATACCGCAAATCACGGATTAATGTCAACCCCCTCTTACTCCCCATCTGAATCTCCTTTTCTTAATCAAGTTCGGCAGACCATTCGACTCAAACACATGAGCCGTCGTACTGAGAAAAGCTATATGGCTCTCCCAGACTATAACTCGTTGTCAAATAAACCCCACCAAAGCACTACGGTTTCGCCTGCTAAGTCTGGCTCTACCTCATAAGCTACGCCCTCAACCGATACTCTGGCATCTGTTCCTACTTTTCTGCGTTGCGGTTCGCGGGCAAAGTTACAGAATCGCTCCCAACTGCACATTGAGCGTAAGCCTGACTTGGGAAGATTTCGCAACCAATCTTCTATCCGCGAATGTAGTGACTCTCGATGTGGTTTATCGTTGTAAAGCAGTAGATACTGGCGTAGCCAAAGGTTTGCCTCTACCTCGGTCTCTGGTTCGTGAAAGTGATACAGAGTTTCATAAGCTTCCTTGATGAGAATTCGACGCTCTTGGCAACGACTTGGCAATCCGTCGAGGCGGTGGCGTAAATTGATCAGTGCCTCTACCGGGATTGAAAAGTGTGCCATGTTATGTTTTTATCTCAGCAATGTAGTTATAGAGGGTGGGTTTGGAAATTCCCATGAGTCTACAGATTTCGGCAATGGTGTGTTGCCCTTCGGTGTAAAGCTTTACGGCTAATTGGCGTTTGGCTCGGTTAAGTGCTTTTGGTCTACCCCCCTTGTGACCACGCGCTCGCGCTGCTACCAGACCAGCTATTGTGCGTTCACGGATGAGGTTGCGTTCAAATTCTGCTAATGCACCGTTTCCTTTACTTTATAGTTGCAGTTAATCGAGGGTCTTGGCAACTTTTGGTGATCGGAACCAATGGCGAAGAGCGAGCGCATCAAATTTATATTGTCCCGGCTGAGGTTGCCCTGCTCAAAAACGAAGTCCATCCAAGTGATTTCAAGAGTAGCGCTCGCAATACTCCTTGTCTGTGCGCCTTGTTAGAGTCGATTGAGGAGTTACCCCCTCAACCTCTGTCGGGTAAGGTTCAAGCGTCGCCGCTCTCCCCTCCCCTAAGAACCGTGCTTAAGACTTTCGCACTTACACGGCTCAAGCCTAACTTCTAGCCTTTTGAGACTGGGTTTGAGTTTTGGAATGTACCTGTTTGTGACACGCTAGGTGGACGTGCTGAAGGTTGTTCTCGTCGTCAGTACCGCCTTTAGCAACAGGTACTATGTGGTGGGTTTCTATTTCCTCTCCATTTAACAATAGCCCTCCGCAGATAGGACAAATCCAGTTTTGATTTTGAGCGACGGAATAGTATTTACTGCCCTTACTCCAGTATGATTTGCCTAGTCTTTGGTTTCGATTGAGCCAATATTCTTGTTGAAGAGGGTTGTCAGGTGAAGTATTCCCTTTAACCTTTATGTGACGTTCGATGGGCGTGTACGCTATCTGGTAAAGAGTAATAATTTTCTCTTTTCCTCGGCGGTCGCTAATTGTGGTAGCGAACGTCCATTTATTGCCTTTGATGGTTTTAAAGTATTTTTTTCTGACCCACTTTGTGTTTTTCTTAGGATGTTGGCGTTTACACCACCGCCAGAGGTATTCCCACACCCTGTGTGAAATGTAACTGAAGGTTTGCTTGCTCACTACCCCTCTATAGTAGTTGGCAAAACCCCTGAGAATCGGATTCAGCTTTCTAATTATTGCCTCTTGGTTACTCCCATCCAGACTTTTTATCTCTTGACCGATTCTCTTACAAAAATTGAGAACTTTAGGTTTTGAGGGTTTGATTAACAGTTTTCTGTTGTAATGTCTGAGGTTATAACCCAAAAAGTCGAAGCCATCTTCTATTGACGTGATTAACGTCTTCTCAGCACTGAGTTCAAGCCCTTGTTCGGACATCCACGCTTGAATCTGGATTTTGGCAGTTTCGAGACTTCCTTTGTCTCTAGCTGTGACAATAAAATCATCAGCATATCTGACCACGCCTAGTCGGTGGTTGGTGGATTTTATATATGTTTCTAATCCATGCAGTCCGATGTTGGCTAGAAGTGGAGAGATGACTCCTCCCTGTGGTGTGCCCATCTCTGTGGGGTTTAGTTTCCCATTGAGAACAAATCCAGCTTTTAACCATCCTTCGATTAGCCCTCTTTTAGGAAAGTTACTAATCATTTTTAGGATAGATTCATGGGCGATGTTGTCAAAAAAGCCTTTTATATCAGCTTCTAGAACCCATTTATCATTGCTACCTCTGGGATTGTCACTTAATCTGGTGAATGATTGTTCGATAGCATCTTGACAACTTCTGCCAGGTCGGAACCCATAGGAATTGGGCTCAAATCAGGCTTCCCACTCAGGTTCCAGTGTATTTTTAACTATTGCCTGCATGACTCTATCCCTGACGGTTGGGATACCGAGGGGACGCATTTTGCCATTTTTCTTGGGGATTTCTACTCGCCGCACAGGTTTTTGATTTCCACCCTTCCATGTATTAACAAATTCCACTCTTTGAGCTGGTTGGTTGATTACCTCCTTATCAATACCAGCGGTTTGTTTACCTTGATTGGTTTGAGTGATTTGTCGGACAGACAATAATAGGTTGGCGTAACTTCTCATCATTAATTTCTGCAAGTGTCTGAGCTTACGGAAATTACCAGTTTATGAGGCACGAAAGATTCTTCGACGTAGATTTCTCACGGCTTTATTCATCTGTCTCCAGTTAATCTGGCTCCAATCTTTCAGCCGTTCTCTTTGTCCGTTTACGGTCATTTTCATGGCAGTATCTAACTTGTCATTGAGTTCGATTTCTTTGTCATTTCTTCTGTTCGTGTTAGACCGAGGTTAAGTCTGCTATTACTTTCGTTCAGGAGCAAATTTTGAACTCCTATCTGAATCATTACAACTCAGCATTCGCTTTTTAACCCTTCCTCTACCCTCCAGAGAGTTGTGTCCTCGTTACCTTAGACCTACTAGGAGTTTTCGACCTCTCCTAGACTCTGTAGGACTTACCCAGTTGTATCGTTTGGTTTTGTGTTCTCAATTAGGTGTTATCTATTCAGCGATGGGCTTTGTGTTCACACAATTCATAAATGAAGGAGTTATGAATCCGCCCATAATGTCCTGTCAGCATTTCAAGAACGCAACGGTCGTAGTGACCGAGGACGTAGCAAGTTAGATCCCTATAAAGATTATCTCCTTGAACAATGGAATCAAAGGTGTTATGATACAAAAAAACTATTTGAAGACATTCAACAACAAGGTTATTCAGGTAGTTATGATACCGTTGCTCGTTACACTCGTCGTCTGCGTGAAGGGACAGGAGTTCAGCTTAGACAAAGGATTATCCATAAACCTTTACCTCAAGTTGTTGAACCTTTAAGATGTGCTTTAACACCTCGGAAACTAGCGGGGTTAGTGATGCAAAAATTCACACAGCTAGATGCCAGTGACCAACAACTTATTATCTTATTAAAAAGCCACTCTGAGTTAGGTGAAGTTATTGAAATCGCACAAGATTTTACAACTCTTGTGCGTCAACGCAACCCCAAACAACTGGATAGTTGGTTAGAGCGTGCTGTTAATAGCAATATTTCTCCCATTCAACGTTTTGCAGTGCGGTTACGTGAGGATTATGATTCTGTTAAAGCGGGTGTGACTTTATCTGTAAGTAATAGCCCGGTTGAAGGACATATTAATCGATTAAAAATGCTGAAACGACAAATGTATGGTCGCGCTAGTATTGATTTATTAAGTCGCCGATTTTTAATCAAGATGTAAAGGGTTTTTCTCTCCCTAGAAGCAGTTTGAAAAAACAGCGATCGCCATTCGCGATTGGTTCCGATCACCAAAAGTTGCCAAGACCCATAATCCTGGCTGAAGCACAATTATAGTTGCAAATAATCCTGGCTCACAAAAGTCTTGATTGCAGGTCTGAGCATTTATGATTGCAGGTCACTACAGCTAGCGCTTGCCAATACTACCAGTGGCAAAAACCCGCCTGGAACGCCCAGTTTTACTGACAACTGAGTCTAGCGGGTCAGAGCCAAATTTCTTGCCTGAAGCTGGCGGCGTCGGCGATTGGGATGGAACGTTACCTCCGGCGTCTGGCAGAGGCAGCATCCGTTCTGCTTCCTCAATGCGATCGTACAAAGCGGCTGTAAGCTGGTCAAGACTTGCAAGTTGCACCCGACTCTCCAGCCGGAACCTAACCTCTGCATCCCAGAGAGCCTCGCTCTCGCTTTGGCGCTGCAAATCGGCTTTGGGAATGGGTATGGTCAGCGCGTAAGGAATTGACCCCTCGCCGCCGGAACTGTAGCCGGGGTTCGTAATTACACACCGTCCCTGGGGAAACCGCAAAATTTCGTCCACCGAAAACAGCGGCATTTTTTGAAGCGACTCGTTCCAACTAATAGATTGATTGCTTTGAGATTGGCCGCCCATTGAACGGCTGGTGGACTTGCTTTTGAGCAAAACTTCTTTTTCTCCGTAGCGATCGGAGTATTTTTTTGCAGTATCAGTGTTACCCGGATTGAATAAAATATGAGTGCTGCAAGCAGAGGCGATCGCCGCCCCCATTTTCTCTCCATACCCTTCATATAGTTGCTCCAAACTCTGAATTCCCAGAATGAAACAAGCTCCATTGGAGCGATATTCGTTAATCCACTGCGGCATCCGATCCAATCGAATGGAGGGAAATTCATCGAGTGAAATAACCAGTGGGTCTTTCCGAGGGCGACTTAAGTTGGACACAACGAGGAGGTGAATCGCGGCTGCTAGCAGAGGCCCCACGACGGAGCGCCGCTCGTCATCTAATTTAAAAATAATCATCTGTCGGCCTTCTATTTTCGTTGGGATGTCCGACTTTCCCAAAAATGCTCGCAACAGGTCAGCTTGGATAAAACTGCTGAACGTTCCGGCCGCTGTCGTCAGAATTCCTGAAATAGTTTTTTCTGCTTCCTTAGCGCTCAAAAATTGGTTGAAGCTGGTAGCGACCCACTCATCGATTCGACGGGATTGAACCGCATAATCAATCCGCTTTACCAAATTTGGCAACCTCAAAATTGCATAGAGCATTGCCATGTCTGGATATTTAGAACCCTTGACTAATTGAAGGAGTGCTTTAGCCAATAAGTCTCCAGCTTTTGAGAAAAATTCGTCACTTTTTCCATTGCCTGAACTTGCATTTCTATTAATAACCTGACCAATTTCCCCCGCCATGACCGAATCTTGAGGCGATTTCATAAAGTCGAGAGGATTAATAATGCCTGAATAAGGTTCTCCCGGTGCAAATACCGACACTTGGTAGCCATACCGCGCTGCCAGAGGTGCGTGGAGTTTAAGCTGATCGCCTTTTTTATCGTAGAGAATAATCGGAAATCCTTGCACCATTGCACTTTCTAGCGCCCTATCAATTGTCGAAAAAGTTTTACCAGATCCCGGTGCTCCAATTACTAAAGTTGACCGTTCTGCATGAGGAAGCCAAACAGTGGGAGAAGAACCCATAGCTGTCTGAATAGTGGTAACAAAACCTCTAAGTTTTTTTCCCTTCCACCAATAGCGAGGACTGCCACACCATAGCGTGACTTTATTATGTTTTCGTTCTTTAATTTGTTTCAAGGCAAGCTGAGTGGCTGCCATTTTTTCGGAAGTTCCGCATACTTTGCCAGTGGTAATTTTGCCCTTGCCGTTCCCTAGAAACCGAGACAGTAAGAGGAGGAAAATCAGCGCCCCTATTGTTAGATACCCATCCGGGTTATTATATTGTTGGAAAAGCCCGCCTAAGTCGATTGACGATAGAGGTGAGGGTTGCTGTGTTCTCCTTTGAGTTTGAGCGAGAACTGGAGTAGAGTTAGCCTGTGCTATCAAAAATTTAATCTCAAAATTCATAAGTATGTATTTGAATGCAAAAGTTGGTCGTAAGAGCAATTAAATCTGACCTGACTTGTAGCTACAACTTACTGTTGCCAGACAAGTAAGCTTAAATCAAAATTACTCAGTGTTAGTTCAGTCTTGGGAACGAGCAATTACAGCCCACAGTTCTAACTTTCGGTATAAAGCAACCAGCACTTGATATTATCCCTGCTAGCGCAGTTAACAGGATAGGAAGCAAAATTATTAAAAAATATTCTTACCGTGAACAAGAAACAAAAAGAGTGGCTGTCAGAGCTTTTGAAGAGACACCCGGACTATGAATTTTTAAAACGCAGCACCATCAAACTAGGAAGAGGCGACATCTCGCTAACTTTAGAACGTACAGAATGGATCTACATGGGAGCTGTTGAAGTAAAATATTCAGGAGCCTATTTACCTGGATTAAAGTGGCATTATCTTAACGCCAGACTATCCAGAACGGGCAAATTGCTTTCCGACTTAACCTACAACTGTAAAGTCGTGTCTTACCCTCACTGTCCGCTGGCGCCTGACTGGTTGACAAAATCTAACTTAGAAGAGGTGAAAATTCAGGAAGGAGAACAGATGAATTTCCCCTTTCACGAAGCTGTATTGATGGTAAGCCAGCCCCCGTTACTGAAAGGGAGTTTTTACCGAGCGAAGCGGTGGCATAGGCGCAAATCAGAACGATCGCCTGTAACAAACAGTCGTCGCACTCCAAAAACTTTCCAGCGCGAACTGCCCTTTTTGAAACCAAAAATCCTAGCTCCCGATACTAAATTTGTCCCCCTTGCTTGTATTGATGGCGCTCTCGTACAGGTTCCTGAATATCTAATAAAGTTGTTAGAAGAAGCCAATGCTAGTCTATCTGAACGAGCAGATGCAGCTTCTTTGTACGCGATCGCGGGTTTGAAAGGAGCCATCAACTTTGTTGAAGGGCTACCTCTACTGCGGACAATAGGAATAAACGCTTTACCGAGCGTCGATCGCGCCAAATATTGGCAGCGAGGAAATTAAAAGCATTGTGAGTGCTTGATTCTGATAATAGCGCAACTTCAGAAATTGCTGAAGCTGCGAGAGCGCTTTCACAATCGTTCTTTTTTTGCACACTTAATTAGTTTTCCTCACGATTCGGTAGTTCTGTACTACCAGTTATTTTTTTTATGAGCGTTTAATTTATTTGACAAAATTACTAGGCTTAACTGTGCTAGCTTTTACCTTTTTTAAAGGTAAGGCTACCGCCTTGCAAGAACTGCAATGTCACAAACTTTTAGAATGGTTAAAACCAATAGCAAAGCTAAAGCAAAAAGCTCAAATAACGCAGGAATGACTGAAGGCACAATCCCACTTCAGTCAGAAGACCTCGATTTTGAAATTGACCCCGAACTCCTAGAACCCGGTCACAATCAAGTAAGGCGACCAATTCTGCCCTATGGCATCGTCATCAACGAACAAGTGGCGGGAATATTAATTCCAGAGGATCAGCTAGAAAAAGCCAATTGGTTTGTCATGCCAACAGAAGAGGAAATGACTACAATTGGACTAACAGAAGATGTTACAGGTCTGCTGTTCTCTAAATGCCACTTATGCGTGTTGGGATTCATCCCTGAATACATTCGTTACAAAAATGACGTTCCCGATCTAGGCGGTAGTGTTGTCGGGCTGTACGAAGAGTATAAAGCTCAACTCGATAAAAAGATAATGGATGTTGTTAGCGAACACGCCATTGTCTTCTTGGATGAAAACAATCGTCCCAGACACAGCACGCCTATTGTCGTCAGATTTAAGAATGTTGCGCTTTGGAGCTTTAAAGCAGCCAGAGACGAATTCTACCGTTTGTTGGAAAAAGCATTCGCCGACTATTTCCAAATTCCTTTCAGCGGGAAAACCGATAAATGGCGGAGCCTCGGCATCCTAGAGGTGGAGTTCAAAGGAGTTAAAGAAGGTGAAGGCTCTAATAAGAGCTACTGCTGCAAAACTGTCAGCTATACCAAGCCAACTGCTGATAATTTCCCCTTTCTATATCTGGGACGCCCGCAGCATAAAAATGCGATTTGGGGGCTGCACGATATCATTGCCGGATTCACTGAAACTCCTGCATTACCAGGTACAGCCGAACCGCAAATTCAAGTGCTGCCACCCGCTGCTCGTAAAAGAGAAAATGGAAAAAAGCAGACCGCCAATCATAAATACCCTCGGAAAATTGCCGCTGAAGTAATAGAAGAAGAGGATGATTTCGACGACTTAGATGAAGAAGAGGAATTCGACGATGATTTTGATGCGGAAGCAGATGACTAACAACCTCGGTTAGTTACTTTTGAAGAAGTGCCTCATATCCAGTTAGGGATAGAGGCATTTTTTGATTGGTGCAGAACAGGCGATCGCTAAAGGAGAGCCAAGTTCAAATACTTTAAATTCGCTTATTTCATTTTATTGGGAAGCTCAATCAAGGAACTGTTAGCTAACTGGTACTGGCGGCCATTGAAGCAATAAAACAACTGCCGAATACCATTTTGTGACGGCTGCTGTACTTGCAAACAAGGCAAATCAGAGGTTTTTGAGGGGTCAGTTACTACTTGAAGTAGCGGTTTATTAGGTGGTAAGTTTTCGTTTAAATAACTAGCAAATACACGATTAGGAGGAACATTTTTTCTGAATAAATACCCAGCATATAAGCAACCTCCTGCTCCACAAACTCCAGGGCTGTTAAAATTAAAAATAACTAACCTGCCTGCTTGCCCGTTTACAGCCCAAGCCAACACATTTGATGCTGAATCCTGGGGGTTAAGCTCAGAATTTTCGGCAACTATGCCTTGAACATTTTCAACAGGGATGAGTCTAGTAGCAGGTGTCCATGAAATCGTTGTAGCACTCGCGGTACAACCAGTAGTTCCTAACAACACTGATAGCAGCAAGAACAAGACCACTCCAAAGCGGAACCACCGCCCAATAAATAAAAACGATGATACTCTGGACCCCGAATTATTTAGGGAATTAGGAGCGGGGTTTGGGAGTTTCTTCTGAGAAGGTTGAGAAAACAGTAATAAATTTTTCTTTCCAGCTATGATTGGTGGCTTCCCTATGTGTTCTGAACCTGAAGTTAGTTGTTGATTTTTGCTAAACATTGATTTGACCTCCGCGAACTATTTTCTATGTAGATGTCATACCAAATCCGGTTATGACAGACACCTTGCAGATTTACTAAATCCGGTTATGACAGACACCTTGCAGATTTACTAAATCCGGTTATGAAAGACACCCAGCAGATTTACTAAATCCGCTTTAAGCAAAAGTTTAAGTTTTGCTTGTAGGAGTCTTATTAAAGCGAACATATCTCACTTATTTTTGCTGGCTTTACTAAGTGAAGGAACAGTAATCCCAACCTGCTTAAATGCCCAAAGCTCTTCTTCCGAAAATTGCCAAGTGGGTTCTCCCAAATTCGGCTGTAAGGTAGAGCGGAACTTATCAATACTCCCTGCCTTGTTGATGGAGTAACGCAATTCTCCCAGAGCAATTTGCCTTGCGATCGGCAGCTTGACAGTGCGGCTGTAAGGATAAAAATCGTTCGTCGGGTTGGAATAAAGCAAGCTACACTGCTTCCCTTGGAGAGAAACCAATACCGAAAAAGGCACGGCATCTCCCTGCAAATAGGCATCGAACAAGCGATATTGAGTGCTGCCATCTGTTACTTCAGTTACAAACTCTGTCCTGAGAGTCCCTAGACCAACTGGAAGACAAGCTGAAGGGAAATCAGCGTTCCGAGTCGGTTGGCTAAAAGCTGGGGGATGGGTGAATAAACTGCTCAACAAATAAACCAAAAAAGCTGTTAGCAAGCCCCAGGTAAATTTCAACATAATTGTCCGTTTTTTCAAGGAAATCATGGTGCAGAACATCTCCGTTTAATTCAAATTCCTTCTTGAGAGGGGTTAACAGCCGTTCCATTAATGCGGGTTTCAAAGTGCAAGCGAGGGTCTGCCGTTGTCCCAGTGCTGCCTAGTCCGCCTATGACCTGACCTTGAGAAACACGATCGCCCACTTTGAGTTTCACTGAACCCTCGCGCAGATGAGCATACCGAGTTGTGCGACCGTTGCCGTGCTCAATTTCGATCCAGTTGCCGTAGCCACCGCCGCAATTCTGTAACCCTTCTTTGCAGTTGGAAACCACTGTCTTGACAACGCCGCCACCAACAGCTTTTACCGGACTTCCCATTGAGCCGGCAATTGCAATGCCACTGTAGATTTTCCGCACGCCGGAAACCGGACGAGTTCGCATCCCAAAGCGGCTGGTTACAGGCCCATTCGCAGGTTTGATATACTGACCCGTGGATTGACCGTCGCCGGGGGCAACACTCGCAGAATTAGAGGATTGCGCCGCACTGGAAGTCGGAACGCAAGCAGCAGCATTCGACTCCGCGATCGTTCTACCTCCTTCTCGATAGCGCCTTAAAACATCCTGTCCGTAACTTGAGAGAGTTAAACGACCGAATGTATCGGTTGAAGAGCCGTCAACTTTGGAGTAGTCGCCCCCGAAATGCTTTTGAGCTACTCGCTCAATCAGGCGATCGCCACTAAAAAAACTCCTAGTAGTAGGGTCTTTTTCTTGAGAGGTGGCATTCAGCTTAGAAGCGAGACTTTGAGCAAAAACAGCTTCTCGATCTGCAGGCGGAAAAAATTGAAAAAGTTCTGCTTGAGTGGGTTGATAACCGCCTCGCAGTTTGGCTAAAAATTGCGTACCCCCTGGTTTAGATGAAATTGAACTAGCAGCGTACTCGTCATAGTTTATAAACTGGTACTTGCCCAACGGAACCACACAATTATTGCCACCATTAGCGCAAGCATTAACGCCGACATTCTCGTAAGAACCGCTGCTTTCAATACCGGCAATTCCTTCTGCCAAAGCGGGAACATTGACTCCTCGAACATTGCCAACTGACACTGGCGCAGGTGCGGTGCTACCCGGAGGGCAAGGAACATTAATATTAGCTGCTGTAGTTACGCCTTTTGTAATAGGAGAAGATACTCCGCCGCGAACTGCCCCAGTTGATACAGAGGAAGAGCCACCAGAAGACGATTCCAGCGCCCCAACGAAAATGGGAGAATTAACCCGATAGGTGAAGAAAGGTACTGGGCCAATGAAATAAGGAGAGCAGCCGCAAGGCGAACAAAATCGGAAGAATAGAGCAGTATCAACGGTATCGGTTCGCTCGTCCGGTTCCATGACCACTACCTTAAAAGCGCTGCCAAAAGGCAATCTTCCCGTCGGTTCCTTGCCGCCGTTGACAACTTTAAGACAGCCCGATCCGCCCTCGACTTCCTGGTACTTACCGCTAATCCATTGCTTGCCTTCCAGCGAACCGCGAGCGTTCCGACCCGAATTCTCCAGATCGTCTAGTTCGATATAAGCGCAATTATTTTCTTGGCAGTTAACCGAGAATCCCTGAACGTCGGAGCCGGAGATTGTCTTAGTTCGCCGTCGCTCGGCGGGGCCATAAATCGCATCAATTCTCATTACTAAATTGCCGAATTCTGCTATTGGATTGGGAAAGCTAGACAGAGGTAAAGCATTCAGCCCAGGTACGTCTTTAATTAAGGTTGTTTGCCAATCTGAAAACGCGCCAAGTTGAGCGCTGCTTAAGTTCGGAATCGAAGACATTGAATACTGAGACAGGTCAATTTCTCCCAGTTTCAACTGACCTAATTGTGGATTGGAACTGAGAACCAGATCTAGAGTGCGATTGGCTACATCAATGCCAGCAGCTTTTGTTGCTAGCAGTCCCGCCACCGGCGCAATCTCTGCGACTTTAAATTGACCGAGAATAGGGATAGCCTGAACTAACTGATTTAACGACTGCTTGGCAACTAAAGTAAATGCGCTTAAAGCTACGCTATCTAAATTCAGACCAGCTTGCTGTGTGACAAAACCAAAGGATAACAATTCTGGTTGCAAAGCTTGGCTGATATCGCCCAACATGATGTACTGGTCAGGAGTTTGCCCTGCTGTCCAACTTCGGCTCAAATCATAGCCAACTGCCTGCTTGTACTCTCCCGCTGAAAGGCTTCCCGATTGACTGATGGGTGGCATTTGAGAAAAAGAAATTTGTGTCCAATCTGGCAAGAGGGCGTTAACTGAAGTAGGATTTCCTTGCCTGTCCATCCCTGGTATTTCTAAAATTTTGGTTGGCATTTCAGTTGTATCAGCAGGGGTTCGTGCCATAGCAAATATTGGTTGCTCAAACAAAATGGAAACTATTAAGACTAGAGAGAATAACGATACTGATAATTGCCAGAATCTTGTTGATAATATTCTTCTCATGTTTGTGCAAAAAACTTTGGTTATTGGTTGAGGATACTGTACAAAAGTTAAGCAATTAAGTGGGAGAAAGGAACCCACCGAACTTGATGAGGCTGCAATTGCGCTTCTTAAAATAAATGAAGCAGCCTACCGAGGCTTTACATGGAGCAGCCTCGGCGTAAAACACTACAGCTCTAAGTCACCGCCGTCGAAATGAGAAGTAACTGTTTGATTTTGATAGGAATTAGCGTCATTTACCCCTCCCTCAAAATAAGGGTTAGGGTTAGCAGCCGTCTCCGTCCACGGAGTATCTGCTAAATTCAAATCGCCTTCAAAAACGTTTTCTCGATAGCCATCAGCAAAGTAGTCGGGAGCCCCGTACCCCTCTGTTTGCTGACTGCTATAACCGTTGCTTTGATATCCGTTAAGGGAGGACTCGCACGGGTTACTTTCATAGCCGCTAACAGCATAGCCATCAGCGCTGTAACCGGGTTCATTGCCATAGATATTGTTTTGCTCGTTCATAAATCCTGTAGCTACAAAGTAGTAAGAATCAACAATTCAGCATAGCTAGGGATAACGAGTGGGGGTTTCATCCGATAGTCGTAATTAAACTACCGCCTATCGGCGGATAGGCTACGGCGCCTTAGTCTATCTGCAAACAACCAAGACCTACTGCTATTGCACGAAATAAAATATAGCGCTGGCATCGCTCTTAATTTCGCCCGCCTTCCATCCAGCAAGGTGGGTAAAAATTACTCAGAAATATAGAGGCGCGTATCTCTGCCGAATTGTTTGCCCAACAGACGGCGCAAATCCCTGTAACTGAATTCGCTACGCGATTTTTCTGACCTTCATTTGTCCCATAATTATCCTTCAAAAAGATATGACTCAGCTAAATCTGTTAACGCCCGAATTACTTGAAGAAATTACCACTCACCCTGTAAAACCTCAGTCCGGCATTTTGGAAAAGCTGAAGCTATTAGCCCAGATAGGTATGCACCGCGACTTAATAGCCGTGCTACTGGAATTGACCGGAATTCCCCTTCCCCTTTTACGTTACTATGCAGGCCCATTAGTTTTACACAAAACTCCCTGGTCAGAAAGCATACCTGACTGGTTGAAAACGGCTTGCTTATCCGATAGGCTCGATTTGATTGTAGAGGAGCACAGCAACAGAATTGTAGGGAATTACTGCACTTCCACAGAAGTCGTGGCTTATATGATGGGAGCTACATTTGAAGCTCCTCTGCACCACAGTTATTACAACGTCTATATGTGGGCAGCACAAGACACATTGACAAGACATAATCGGCTACCAAATGGTTACAACTTGTCGGAATTAGCTGAATTTTCAGCCGTGAACTTTGACAGCATCCAAAATGATTATCACCATCTAGCTAGAGCAATTAGGAAAAGCGTTGTCCGCCATGCAGCATCCCAAGGCTGGGGCAAACGTAAATTGTCCCAAGAGAAAAACGCTGATGCAGACTTACCGAAAGACTCTGTAACAGCTAAGCCACCAACAAATAAGTCAAAAGTTGAAGGGCAATTGACTTTATTTTAAGGTGGCATAGAAATGACGATGCTCGCAAACTATAGCCCTAATAACAGCCCAATTAAAAATGAATTACTCCTTCCTTGATACAGCAAAAAGCCTTGCCACAATCTGTAGATAGTGTCCATTTTTACAGCCAATAAAAATACTCAAACCGACAGTCTCAATAATCTTAATGGAAGATACTTCATCGCTGGCAGAGATGCTATTATATGAGCGAATCCGAGAAAATCAACCTTATTCCTGGTTTCCGTCTCCCCCAGAGCTAATTGAGCTCATGATTGAAGAAGCTCAATTCGTTTCAGGAATGTACGCCTTAGAACCAACAGCAGGAGACGGCTTATTGGCGCAGGCTATGGTTAGAGCGGGTGCAATTGTTGATGTAATTGAGATCGACCTCCTGCTACAACAACTCCTGTTTCAAAAAGGGTTCAATCTAGTTGGAAGTGACTTTTTAACAACTGAACCCCAGAGGCGATATAGCAGAATTTTGGCAAATCCCCCATTTTCTACGCCCCACATCAAAGGAGTTGATTTAGATATCATACAACGTGCCTATAACCTTTTTTTAGCCAATTATGGACGCCTGGTAAGTGTTGTTAGCAATTCCATGAATGTCCGAGGCGATCCGCGATCGCAAGCATTTCGAGCCTTTCTTAAGCGCACGTCAGCCAAGTTAATCGAACTTCCCTTAGAAATCTTTTGGGGGAGCGATCGCCCGGTGACTGTTGAAAGCTACCTAGTCGTAATAGACAAAAAGTAGACGATTGCTTCCCCACTATACCGTTTTATTAGTGGGGACAGCACAACTTACCTTTCAACAAATTACTATTAGTTTTTTTAATTATATTTAAGAATGTAATTTACACTTTAATACCGAATATCTGCCCCAACATCTCTGCTATTTCTATCAATTTTACGACTAAAACTATTACCTTAAAACCCCTCTACTCCCATGAATAATTCCCCACACTTCGCCCCAAATCCTATTGTGGAATACGAGCTGATTACAAACTTTTCCAGACTAAATGATGTTCTCTCGCCTTTAATAAAAGCTCGTATTATAGCCATAGACACAGAAACCACCGGGCTAGATCCACTTACGGAACGCATCCGACTTATCCAAATAGCTGTCCCCCACCGCCCAGTGATAATTGTCGATCTAGCTGCTCTTGCTGACAGCGAATTATCGCCTTTAAAAGCACTTCTAAACAGCAGTGCGCTCAAAGTATTTCAAAATGGTAAGTTCGACTGGCAGGTACTAGAAATAGCTGGACTTAGACCGTCTGGCCCATTTTTTGATGTCATGCTAGCGAGTCAGGTGTTGCGATCTGGACTCAAGAAAGACCACGATCTACAATCCCTCGCTCTTGAATTTTTAGGAATCAAACTTGACAAAAGCCTACAGTCGAGCAATTTCGGAGGTAAGTTATCAGCTTCTCAGTTAGAATACGCCGCTTTAGATGCTGCTGTCCTGCTGAAACTTAGAGCGCGACTCATCTCAAAACTTCAGAATGCTGGGTTACTAGAAACCGCCCAAATTGAATTTGAAGCGATGCCTGCTGTAGCCCAAATGGAACTAAATGGAATGTTACTGGATGCAGAACAATGGCATTTGGTGGGGGAGGAACTGAAAGCTCAAAAGCAGACTACGCTGGTGGAATTAGTGAAAGCCGGTCTTAAACCAGCCCCTAGCGCACAACTTTCGCTATTTCCAGAGATGGTGGAAACCATAAACCCCCGTTCGTCTGTACAAGTTTTAAGTGCTCTTCAGGTTCTCAACATTCCAATCAAGTCAACAACCAAGAGCGAACTTATTCCTCTAGCTGGTCAATACCCGATTATCCAGTTGCTACTTAATTATCGGAAATTAGCATCTTTGTGTTCAAATTTTGCTGAGGCATTGCCCAAACACATTCACCCGATAACGGGGAGAATTCACCCCAGTTATCGGCAATGCGGTGCCCGTTCCGGACGCTTTAGTTGCAAGAAGCCAAACTTGCAAAACGTTCCCAGGAATTGTACAGCAAAGGGGATGCGTGCGTGCTTCATTGCCGCTCCCGGATATCAAATTATTAAAGCAGATTACAGCCAAATCGAGCTAAGGATTGTCGCTGAAATATCTGGTGATCGCCGAATGCTGAATGCTTACGCTAAACGCGAAGATTTGCATACTTTAACGGCATCTTTGATTACAGGTAAGGCATTAGAGGAGGTAACGGCAGAGGATAGACGAATAGCTAAATCAGTTAATTTCGGATTAATTTATGGGATGGGTGCTGCCAAACTGCAAGCTTATGCTGAGGAAAAGTACGAGGTTTTTTTAACCTTGGACGAAGCTAAAGAGTTCAGAAGACGATTTTTCCAAGCTTATTCTGGAGTCAGAAGATGGCACGACAGCATCAGGAAAACGGTGTACGTCAAAGACATCAAGCAAATCCGTACAATTGGCGGACGCAGAAGACGGTGGGCAAAGAAACCCCGACTTTCTGAGTTGCTAAATCACCCTGTTCAAGGAACTTCGGCTGATATGTTAAAAGTGGCGATCGCTCGTTTGTTCAAACTCCTACCCAAGACTGGAGCAAAATTAATCAGTGTGGTACATGACGAGATTCTGTTAGAGTGTCCGCAAACAACTTTAAAAAGAACCACTCGCATTCTAAAAAAAGTGATGGTGGAAGCTGGAGAGCTATATCTACAGCAAGTTCCGGTTGAAGTGGAAGTAAACATTGCTTCTTCTTGGGCTTGAATCCGAAGAAAATTCAGAAATTACTTAATGTAGCGATCTTTAGGGGGCGAGTTCTGTCTTAGCTTTTCACACATATTGGAAGTTAAAAGCACTTATTCCCGCCCTTCTAGTTTATGTTGAAGCACACTCGCAAGGGGAATACCAGCTTCCACTAATCGATATACCAGATTAGAATACCGTTGTAGGATTGCCTTATCACTACGAATCTGCTGCTCAAAGCTGTTCCAAATACGGTTTAATAATTCGGCTGTCTGTTTTCCATTCCCACGCTGTTCATTCCAAAGGTCATGGACAGCGTTACTCGCACATCGATTTAACCATTCGAGGGTTGGTTCTGGTGCAAACTGCCAACCAATACCATTAAGCATTGTAAGAAAATGGCTATAGGCGTAAGGATTATGCCCAACTACGCTAACCCACTTGTCAAAAATATCAATAAAAAGGTGGGCGTACTGCCAATCATCCTTAATACGAGAAGTACCATACTGGGTAAAGATAATCAGTTGTAATACTTCCCCACTATCCCGCTCAAGGTAGTTATAATTGGTGTTTATAGCAATTTCTGGACTATCCAGTACCCAGTTGCAAATTTCTTTCCAAGTTTCTAAAGCTTGTGCTGTTGGCCCCTCAACGTAAGCGATTTGATGATTGATATATCCATTCAGAAGATCGGCTGTCAGTTCTAGAACCTGAGAGCAATTGTCTCGCAATGGTGTCAAAATGTGCTGGCGAGTTTCCTCAACACTTAGCGATTTTGCCAAATATGCTGCCCAAGTAAAGATAAATTTATTCCACATATAGGGCTTATGAGACTGGGAATATAGTTCATCTTCTATTGGCAAGTTATCTGCGAGTGTTCGAGCTACTAAATCATCACAAAGCTGGAGCAATTTGTTTTTTGTGGCTGAGTCTCTACACAGTTCTGTAAGTGGCAAAGTATAAAGCCAATACTCAACATTCCCTCGAATAAAAACAATTTTTCTTACTGTGGGGATTCTAGGAAGCTCTGGAATTTTGTCTTTTGCTAGATAGTCAAAGTAATTATGAATAAGATTGTCTTTCCAAGTTTCTAGCTTCTTAAAACTGGGTCTAAATCGTCCAACATGAGTTCCATAGTAGTAAATTTTACCAGGAATTTTAGTTCCATAGTAAAGTTTTCCAGGAATTATAGATAGGGAGAGACAAAGGCTCAAAACATTCCAGCATAATCCTGGATCGATATTCCATCCATTTTGCAGACCAATAAATACTGCTTTTACCACTTCTCCATTATCGGAAAAGTGTCTCACTGACTCACTTATTAACTGGAGAATCTGCTGGCGTATTTCAATATCTGCTACGCCATGAGTAGTTAGTAAGGCTAAACCCCTCCCCGCATAAACTTTCACACTATCAGGTGAAATAGCATACATGGATGCTTCAGTCATACGAGCAGCCGAAAGTAAAATAGCAGAACACCATTCCAAATGGTTCTGTGTTCTTGTCCACTCAAAATCTGCAATGAGAATTGCTGTGGCAACACCAGCTATTGCCCGAAGACGAGTAACACCACGAATATCTTCTTTATTTGTTTCAATAAAGTCTTCAGATGTCTGTAATTCCTTGGCTGCGGCAACCGCCTCTTCTAAAGTCATTTGCTCTTGTGGTTTACCATCTTTAATAGTTTGTTCTGCCCATAGGTATACACCAAGCCAACGTTCCCATTCAACATTAGGAGCAGAAAGTTCCTCATTCCGTTTTCTAATTTCTTCGGGACGCTCCACCCAGATTCGCAAATGCTCACCTGCTTGCTGGGAACGATAACTTTCTATCTTTCCAAACACCTGATAGTTCACCATCTTTTCTCGGAGAGCAGCCACAGCGTTTGGATCTGATTTTTCTTCTTCATAACGAAAGGGAAGGTTTTCTGTAAAATTCTCAACTGCCTGCTCGAATGGAACTCTTAAAGAGTCATCACTCGACAGAACGTAATACATTGCTAAAATTCTAATATCCTGTGAACGCTGTCCTCTTTTATTTCGCCTTTCCAGAACCGCGTAAAGCCAGTCATTACTCCGATCAAATCCCCAATTATTAAAAGCACCCCATGAATTGGTGCTGTCATGAGCTAGACGACGCATATCCATTTCCCAAATATTGGAACAGCTTGCGATTGGCAACACTACTTTTAAACATTTTTTGGGATAAGCAAGTGCCATACTTAAGCAAATACCTAGTACAGCAACAGAATTGCTCCCACACAACACCTTCTCAAAAAGAGCTTCAACATCTCTACCTGCTTCAATCTGTCTCTCCATCCACTCTTCTAATGCCATCAATGCAGAAATTACAGGATATGAGCCATTAGTTGTTCCTCGAAACCAGCAATAAACTTGAGCATCACCCCAAAAATCACGAGAGCCAGATGGTAGGTTAATAGTGACTGGTAGAGAAGTTAATTTAGGTTGGTCAAATTCTTCTCGCTGTTCATACTCACGCCATTTTTCAGATGCAGTATTGGCGAGATTGTGGACTAAACGCAGTCCTTCATCCTCATTCTTAAGCAAGAGATATAAAAACGGTCCTTGAACAGGTGCAGGTGGGGAAAAATTCAAGATATCGTTTATACCAAAATTTCTATCTTCTGACGAGCTAGTTATTCTTATAGGAATACTAGGATAATTTTTTGGATTGATTGGCTTTTGGATAAGTACGCTGATTACAAAATCAACAAATTCTCTTGAGATTGAATCGACAAGAGGCGTAAAGTCTTGAATTTTAGAAATTACATCCTTTTTGGCGTCATAATTCCCAGAGTTAGCGAGTTCGCCGAGATAAGAGCCAACTTTCTCTGGCAAAACATCTGCTGAGTGCAGCACAATTCTGTGTAAGCGGTTTTCGTATTCATCATCATATCTCGACATTAGCAACCTCTCCTTGCTTCTTCTTCCTTAAGTAATGCGATCGCTATTTCACCGATTTCTTTTCGATAAATAGATCCTATTGGCGACTTGATTTGCCAAATCTCCATGAGCTTAACAACTTCTGGGCGAACGGTGGTGGGTAAATCATTGAGGCGTTTTAGCAACCAACCCATGAAAGGTTGCCATACTGACCATCTTGGAATTGGATCGCTCATTAAAAGCGAATTTACGCGATCGCTTGACTGTAGCTCTGCTTCTGTAAATAAACGCTCTAGTGAAGTGTTCGGCATCACTTCCAATGTTCGGATTGCAACCATTAACTCGATAAGTCGCCGTGCATTATCAGCTATGAGTAGCGGTTCAGCTTTATCAAGCAATTCGCTGGAACGTGGAGATACTAGAAGTGCAGTCAGTAATGCTTGCCGCCATCTAGGAGAAAGTTCCGAAGCTTCCTCAAATTGCTCTATCAGTTGTATCCAAGCATCTGCTGTGTTAGAGTTTTCTAACGAAGCTAACCCTACTAATTGAACAGCTCTATATAAACCGAACGGTTCGTCTAGTTCTTGAAGATAAGTAGACAGTTTCTCACGACGTTGATCCAAGACGCGAAATATTACCCAGTCTTCCAGCAAATTATGACTAAAGTGATACACTTCCCGATCTGGGTCTTGTACAATGATTCGATCTGCCGTGAGAGAACTAATTGACTCTGGAGTAAAAATCTCTTCAACAGTAAAATGCTTACCTGGAGATTTAACAACCTGTTTACCCAATTTCAAAAGGGAATTTTTTCTATCATGACCAGAGACCAAACCTTCATTACCAACCAGTCTGTTCCACCAAACTTTACTGATTTCAATCTCTGTAGCAACAGGTGGTAAGTATTCTGGATTTGGAAGCATACGTGGGTCTTCCAGAAGCCTCAACATCAATGGATTTTTAAGAATCGGCGAAAGCTGACTCAGAGATAATAATGGTTTGAGCCGAGGACTGTGTTCGACAATGCTTTGGAGTTCTTCTTCTGTTAATTCTGGTACTTGCAACCTTGTTGGTTTTCCTAGTGCTTGCCACTTCAGCCATCTGTAGACATCTTGAAGATTTTCTTCCCGTGCCGAGAACACAACTTTCCAATGCCGAGAACCATCTTCGCTGAGTGGAACCTCTGCTAACGTGCGAAGTAAGTCATTCACGACAGCACGTTTACCTGTGTCAACAATCCGATCGATCCCATCAATGAAAATAGTCGGTTGAGAACTTCCGCTTAATGCTACGAGAAGTTTATTCAGTGGTTGACTGAGTTGCAGAGAGCTGGCATAACTACTCCAACCTGTCCCGGTGATACGATCGCCTGAAATAACTAGAACTTGACCTTGGCCTCCTTGATGCTCAACAAGAGTCTTCAATACGGCTGACTTACCAACTCCAGATGAACCTACTAACTCAATTAGCGATGCTTGTGAAAGCTTTTCTAGAGCATCAATGATTATCTCGGTTCGACTAAGAGTTAAACCTCCAATATCTACTCGGATATCCCTTAGCGCTAAATCTGATTCTTGTCGTACCTTTTCAAGATCATAGCGACAATCAATGGGTGAGAGCAAGGCAAACTTAGCCTGCAATTTTTGTCTCAAAATATCTGCATTAAAGCTACCAGCAGTTATATTTGCCTGAGCAGCCACATCAACAAGTTCAGTAAAAAGTTGCGGTGCTTCATTTTTTTTATCAGTATTTAGCAGATGACTCACCATCTCAACAGTATAGCTATAGTCACGCGAACCATCTCGCTGAAAATCAAAATGCAAAATAACCATCGAGCGCAGGAAGTCCCACAACTCATCATCGGTTACACTACTCCCTAAGTAAGTATCTAACTTGCCACGAATCAATTTGATAAAGCTACGCTGAGTTTGATTTGCCAAACTTTGTTGATTAATTCTCTTGAGAAAGTCGTTTGAATCTGTACTGGTACGCGCCCAAGTAAGAACGCTTTGATAGTATTCATCAATATTTTTTGAATAAAGCCCGATTCCAATCCCAAAGCGGTCAATACCAATATGAAATTCCGAAGACTTGAAAGTTTCCCAACAAGCTTGGATTACTTCATCAAAGGTTTCGTCTTTTTCACCGAAAGTTAAATCTCGTTTAATCTGGAGAGCAAGCTTAGCCTCCCCAACTGGAAGCTCCGAAACAATAATGAGGTCATCTAGTGGCTCTCGCTCATACAGACGCTGAAAACGGACTTCTCGTGTTACTCCTGCCTCTTGACCGCGAGGAACTGCTTGCAATAGCAATGCTACTAAGTAGTAAGCACCAACTCGTTTTTCGTAATCACTTCCAGCACCTCCGGTTGAGATAGGGCTTGCAACTTTTGTCATGCTGATACTCAAGAGCGCTAATCTAATATTGCCTATTGCCAATTTACCTTAAAGTCGCTATCCTCCCTATCTTAAGATAATTATACACTAAAACTGATGTTAATAAAGAATTGCATTGCCTATCTATGCTAACCAAACAATTCCTGTAACGGAATTGAAAATCGCGATCGATCCTCTCCACTAGCCGATCTAGCATAAGTGGCTTGATTGCGAATCGCTAGAATCTGCTCCTCATCCCGCAGCATCGACGGCGTAAACTGGTAACGCTGTTGCCGGAGGTCGGTCAAAGTCACTTTCAATTCATCCGGCTGTTTCCCTTGTCGCCGATCGCGATAGTAAATTTCCTCAGCACATTTTCTCACAGCATTGCCGACTTCAGCGGGCGTACAAAGCCTGTAATCCCTCAACAGAATCCGCCACTCATCATCCGTCCACGGCGACTCAGAAGCATTACGAAACTCAGGAAAATAT
Source organism: Microcoleus sp. PH2017_28_MFU_U_A (assembly GCF_020738035.1). Taxonomy (NCBI): domain Bacteria; kingdom Bacillati; phylum Cyanobacteriota; class Cyanophyceae; order Oscillatoriales; family Microcoleaceae; genus Microcoleus; species Microcoleus sp. PH2017_28_MFU_U_A. Next base: position 13,896 of record NZ_JAEQCX010000022.1, on the reverse strand, counting down.
TTTTTGAGATGAAGATTGAAAATCTCATACATCGCCCCTTCGTGAGGCAAATCCACAAAGAAAATATCATCAAAGCGACGAATTAATTCCGGTGGTAACATACCCAAACGATTAACTGTCGCCACGATATAAATTGGGTATTGATGCTCTTGCATCCACGTTAAAAGCTTCCCCGATAAGCGCCTAGAAACACCGCCATCTGCATTGGAATTCCATCCTGCAAAGCCTTTATCAAAATCATCCCAATATAGAATTGTAGGACTTAAAGCCTGAGTCAGTTCCAGCAGTTCGCGCAAAGCTAAATCTGGTTTGGAAGAACCGACAATCGAACCCCAATCAGCCGCCAACAGCGGTACTCCCATCTTCTTAGCCGCAAGTTTAGCACTCAGACTTTTACCCGTACCCGGCGGCCCCCAGAGAATCATTCCCTTCGGAAATTTGAGTCCGTATTTCTCTGCTTCTGGACTCAACAACGAAGCCACCTTTGACAGCGACTCGTCTAGCAAGTCTAAACCACCTGCATCCGGCACATCTGCCTCGGCAATAAACTCTAGGCCTCGCCCCCGTAGCTTATTAACCTTATGGTCGAGCACCAACCGCGCCATTTCCTCTACAGTCGAAGCAAAAGCTAGCGATCGCTCTAAAATTAACTCGATCTCACCTTGGGGCAACCCCTGGCAAGCTCGAACCAAAGCACCTTGCAATACCTCGTCACTTTTGTCATCAAGCCCAGGATGGCGATCGCAAAACAACTCCACCACCTTTTGCACTGCAACTCGGGACGGTAATGGAGTCGTCAGTACGGGAATCAAAGGCTGCAAGTTCACCGGCAGTTGTATGTAGTTTTCCAGCATCACCCAAAACTGAGGAGCCGCAGACCAAGATGAGTGATAGTAAGCATTTGCCAGTTGAAACCCCAGACGCGAACTCACCTGACCGGATTCGTCAAAATCTAACACTCCCTCAAGAATGTAAATTCCCTCTCTCTTACTCTCTAATAGAAACTCAAGCACGTCAGAATCTGGGCGCAAGTCACTATTTTGTAATATACACTCACCCTCTCCACTCACAATTTCCTGCAAGCAACTGTACCCTGAGTTCCAAAAGAAAACAGGCAAATGCAGCTCCTGCCCCCAATTGTGGAACTGTGCTAACACTCTGATTCGGTCAGGCGTGTAATACTCCAGCCCGACAATCTTAATGCCTCTTTGGGCCAAAGCGAGCCAGTCATTAATGGTACGCATAAATTCCACGGTAAGAAATATTCAAAGGTACTTTTCTCATTGATAGGCTACGGTCGAGCGTTGCCATCAGCCAATAGTTCTACAGCAGCCAAACCTCCTCTTAATTCTTAGGAATTATTTACCTAATTTCCTCAATATACATAATTATGTATTTCGGATACTCAAAAAAAGATACACCGAAATATTACAGAAATTTATTTCACAGGAAAAACTATTAATTATTATTAATGACAATAAAAAAAAGTAATTATAAATTTGATGAAATTTGAGAGCGCCTAACGGCGCTGTTAGCCGTGAAGTAGTTTAATTAAATCAAACTTTATGGCTACAACAACAGCTAAAAACCATAACTCTCGCCCATCCAATGGAGCGGTGACTTTGAATGGCAAAAGCAATGGTGCTGCTAAATCAAAGAGCCCAGCGACAGCTACCCAATCGCAGGTCAGTCGCCGTTCGACACTCACTGTAGAAGAGCAAGCAGACGCACTTCTAGACCGCGTGCGAACTACCATCCTGAAAAAATTTGGAGTCAAAATTCAACTGCGCGAAAAACGCCTCCAAACTAAGGTGGGTCACGCTACCAAAGAAAAACTTGGTTTGGATATTGCTGCTCAGTTGAAAAAACGCGGCAAAACGATGAACTGGCAGCGTTGGAATAATGAAGTGTTTCCAGCTTTATTCGGTCAACCTGATGCACTGCGCCACGACATCGAAGTCATTGCTCTTGTAATGGCCAAACTGTACGACGTTTTCGAGATTGACCCGCAAGAAGCAATTAAAGGTCTTGTCAAATTCAATCAAGAATCGCTTGCTAAGCGCAACAGCTATAACAAGCAGGATGAATCCGATGATGTGGATGACTTAGAAGATGAACTTGATGCTGATGAAGATGAGGAAACAGATGAATCCGAAGAAGACTTGGACGAAGACAGCGAAGATGATTTCGATACCGAGGAAGAAGAGGAGGAAGATGATGCTGATGAAGATGAGGACGAAGACGAAGATTTAGAATAATCTTTCACCCTCGCTCAAATTTTACAGCTTCCTTCACCGTCGCTCTTGTTGAATATGTAAAACTCTGCTCTACCTAAAAACGGTAGAGTAGAGTTTTTTATTTTATTCATATTATGAGTATTTTAATCAAATTTCATCTTTCAGGGAAATATTTAAAGTATTAATTACTTTCAATTTAATTAGTTTTAAATACAGTTATTAATATTTTATTTGAAAGTTAAGCCCAATAATTAAACTTAAAGAAGCAGCGATTGCTGCTGTGTATATGAACAAACTTGAATTCAGGAAAATTGAGAAATGAGAGTCACTGAAAAAGTTCAAAAGACTAATGCAACCCATACCGCTAAAGCTCATAAAACTCAGATAAAAGCCCTCGACAAGTGCATTAGTTACAACGATAAACTTCGCCTAATGGTACTAGAAGTTTTGAGAGAAGAATCAGGTCGAGAACTGGCAAGCGTTGCTCGCTTTAACGGCGGCCAATTTGATTGGGAGACACATAATGCCCAATTTCGCGCTGACTACAGCGAGACACCTTTAAAGGAATTGATGCGTGCTGGTCGCATCCTATACGGATTGACCGATATGGATGCAATCCGCGATCGCCGCGCCAAGCATCGGGGCATTCGCAATCAACGGCTCGCCCGTCAGAGCAGCGGAGTCGCTTCAAGCTCGCAAAGTGTGCATGAAGAAGTGGATGTTGCTGACGACGACATTAATGATTTGGATTGAGTTGCTTGAGCAACTAAGAATGTCAAAAATAGCTCGTTAAGAGCGGCTTCCCTACTCCTCATTCATTCTAGGAATGGGGAAGCTTATTGCCACCCGCCCACCCTTTGATTGAGAACTATTTTACTTTGTTAGGACTATATTGAACCTGAATGTGAATTTTAGAGGGCCAAAAAAAGGAGGAAAAAAGAGGACAAAACAACACATTTTTTCCTTCTTACACCTCCTATTTCCTACTTTTTTCGTCGCGGTCAGTATAAAGGCCTATCAAATTTGTAAAAAATCATTACTTTTAGCGTGATTTTTTGTATTTCAGACCCTTCTAAATCCTCCTAAATCCTCCTAAATCCTCGTAATAAGTACGCCAGTTGCGTAGCAAGCCATGTCAAATGTACGTACAAGAGTCGAATTTGAGCACTTTTTGCCAATTTATGGTTTTTGCAAGACTGCTATGAGAACAATTGGAAGGCAGGACTTGCGCTCACGCTGGCAAAGACCGCCTGGAGGAGAAAGTTTGATTGGGGTAATTTAAACTTTGTTCTTAGCTGTACGATCGCTCGCGTGAGTCGATATCGAAGCCCGGAATGAGTCAGTTAATGTAGTTTGTGCAGGAAAGTAGGAGGCTAACATCAAACCCATGCCTTTAGAACCCACATTCCGCACCCCCAACTGGCACATACGCGGATTGAGGGGGTAAAAGTGAATTATCCGAGATCGAGCGTGAGTAAAATACCCAAAATATCTATGCAACTAAGCATTATTCAGTTAGGAATTCCTAAAAATTGACATAAAGGCATGAATTAAATCTTCTTGACCCATAAAATGTCAATAATCAGACCATTAATAACTCTTAATTGCCAGCAGAAATTTCCAGAGATGTAACAATTATACATCACTGATAAATCAACAATTAATTCAACTAAAATCAGCCTTACTAATCCAGTAATTAACTTGATTTCACAGCAAGAAATAATAAGACAGACAGGTAACTGGAAACAAATTTAAGATGGCTAATCGTTCGGATGTCAAATTAGAAACTTGTTGAATCCCTTGAATACAAACGGCATGAATCGATTGAAAAGTTTGGAATATCCAGCGCAAACTAGGTCGATTTGTGACCTTGCCCAATTGATTTTTACGGTTTTATTAGTGAGTTGCAAGTTTTGCCGGAGTAACCTTTGACCTAAAGTATAAACCAACAAACATAAACCCATTATCAAAGTTAAAGCCTCGATTCTTTCTGGCGACTTGAGGAATACGCTATCCGTAAAAAATAGGGGGTCTTTCAGGAATCCAAACCCTCTCTCTGCCGACTGCTGTTCCTTATATTTTACAATCATTTCATCAGGACTTAATTGCTCTGCATCCAGCACATTAGTAGCTAATATAAATCTGCCACTAGCTTTGATTATGCGAGCTACTACACTAGCATCTATTTCTAGTTGTGCTTGAACTTTAAATATCAATCTAGAGCTAGATTTTTCGTGAGAAATAGTCAAATCAGTAGCTGGTTTTGCTGTCGCTTCTCTGCTGGTAATTGGGGTTAAATTATGATATTTTAGTTGTTTGGATAAACGACTTGCTGCTGCGGAGGCATCCGCTGAACAAGCAAATTCAATATTTGATAACTCTCGCAACTTTTTCTGACCCTCAACTTCAGCTTTTTTGAGGTTTTTTGATAATTTACGTTGGTCAGCATCACGACGTAAACGGCTCTCTACTACCAACCATCTTTGTGCTATTCCACCATAATTACTTTTGTGTTCTGACCAACGATATCCCGTCACTGAACTTTCATGAAATTCTGATTCATTTAATTGAGATACCAGTTGCTGCGCTTGTTTGAGGCTCAGCGCTACACGAGTTAACCATCTTAAATTCGTTAACATTTCTAAATTTGGAGCGGTATATAATGCACTATCTGCTACCATTAAACTGTTGAGATTTAATTTTTTTTTAAAGTTTTGACAAATTGAGGCAAATATGGAATTATCTGATTCATTTCCCGAAGCTACTCGTAAAAATAGTGGCACATCTCCATCTCCACTACAAATTAGGTCTAAAATGAATTGTTTTAAGTCTGGTCGATGGTCGCGAGAGTAGCCGTAGGTGAGCTGAATTGGTATTGGGGATGTTTGATAGTTGATTGATGAATTATCTGATTGATTGCCATCCATTTCTGTCTTATAAAAAGATACTGATGGCAATTCTTGCTCGTATTTGCCATGTAGATGAAATGAACTTGAGTCTAAGTGAGATGTGTCGGTATTTATCTCGAATTTTTGAGCTGCTGACAGGGAAATGGTTGTGAATATTTCTGTAATTACGGCCAAATATAACTTATCTAATACTCTCCCTAAACGGTCATCATTTAAATGTGATGCTTGAATCCCCGTTCCAAGTAAATGTTCTACTGCTTTCCCTTCAAAAAATTTAGAAAATAAATATAATGGGGCGGAAACCATCCCTAATCCATTGATAATCATGGCTTTGACTACTAAACCGGGACTGACTATTTCGCCCGGTTGTTCGCCTATTAATTCATTGATTTTTTGGACAATTCCTATTTCATCAATTAGACCGGCTATCAAGCCCAGATGATCCTTGTTTTCTACTTTCATCTGGGATGCTTTCTGCATGGCCTGCTGAATCCTGATTTGATTGTTCATCGCGATCGCCAGTTTACACTATTTTTGGTGATGATTTGTTACTATTGGCGAGCGCAATTAACGCTTTTTCGTCCGGTGAGCGCGTTACGGATACGTAATAAACTTGGTTTTTTACCGCTCGCAATTTTAACTGATATCAGATTTAACTCACGCCCTCACGTCAATTTTCCAGAATGGACTACTGGGTAATGCTGAGTGACCGAGATAGTTGAGTATTTCTACTCATCATGGTCTCGGATGATTCACTTTTACCCCCTCAATCCGCCTATGTGCCAGTTGGGGGTGCGGAATGTGGGTTAGAAAACAGTAACAAGCTGTTAATTTGCCGTAAGATTGTAAATGCCGTCAGGTAGCCCCTATTCTATATATTTGAATGAATCGCACGATTCCCGAACAAGAATCCCTCACCGTCGAGTTTAAAAGCGATCGCACTCGCCTGCCAGACAAAGACCTGATTGAAACCGTCGTCTGCCTTGCCAATACAGACGGTGGCTCCATTTACCTCGGCGTTGAAGATGACGGTCAAGTGACAGGTTTGCACCCCCAACACCAAAACCTGTCCACCCTAGGGCGTGTTTTCAAACTATAACCACAAACGAGTTTGAAAACAGGCACTAGGCTCTTACCATCAAATTCCGACTTTTTATGACTTTTTCTTGTTTGCGGAAATTGCTAAATTTATGCAAATGTTTCTCTACCAATGAATTTGCCGTCGATCAAGCGAAAAAACAAAAACTTCTGACTTTTCACGTTTTTTTATTGTTGTGGCATAAGAGTAAGCAATATAACATTTAATTGTTGACTGAATGATGAAACCAAGGGCTTAACAATGCAATGGTTGGTTACTCTTCCACAAGAAGATGAATCTAAATTGTGGCAAGAAATGGCATCAATAATCACTTGGGTAACCGTATCTATTACCTAAAGCTTCAAAATATCCGATTGCTAAAAAGTTGTGCATTTCAACAATTTTAATTTTAATAAAACTGTTGAAATGAGTAGTTTCAAGCAATTACCAAGTTAAAAGTTTGATACTCAAATCTGGCCACTAAGCCATTGTTGACAAGAAAACTTCACTCGATACTCACGTATCCAGGATCTACTTTGATGCAACAAACACTTCTCACAAAAAGTTTCAACGCTAAAGCTTACAATACTGAACTCTTTCCTATCCCAGATGTCCTGACTGTTCAAGGGCAGCGGTGTCTGAATGGGACGGTTTCGATTGAGGGTAACAAAGTGTCTTCTGTCACCATGATTGCGGCGTCGTTGCTCACTAACGATCCTGTCATTTTGGAGCAATCGCCGGATATGCTGGATCATCTGGTGCTTTGTAAGTGTTTAGCACAAATGGGCGCTTATGTGAATTATACGGAAAAGACATTACACCTTGCATGTCGCCAAGTCCATCCAGAGAATTCACTGCCTGTCGAGACATTCAACTCCGTACACGGAACCCTCTACTTGCTGCCAACACTCCTAGTGCGTCATGGCTGGGTACGCCTACCCAGGAATCAAGGCGGGTGCAAAATAGGCCTGCGTCCCGTAGAGCCTATGGCTGAAGTTTTGCGGATGCTAGGTGCCAAAGTTGTTTTAGGAGAAACGATCGAAGCATCTGTCCCAGCCAGCGGACTGAAAGGTTGCCATATTCAACTCAAATCGCGCTATGGACTGAAAAATAACAAATTTATCTCTAGTGCTACGAAAACGGCATTATTAGCAGGTGTCTTGGCTAGTGGCGAGACGGTGATTGAAGGTGCTTACTGGGGGCGCTCCATCATAGATCTCTGTTCTTTTCTGCGATCGATGGGAGCACAAATTGAGGGTGAAGGAACGCGCTATATTCGCATTCAAGGTGTTCCATCCCTCCACGGAACCCATTTCACTGTACCGAGTGACCCCCAGGTGTTGAGTACCTACATCGGTGCTGTGGCTATTACAGGTGGGCGAGTTCACTTTCAGCAGGCATCGCTTGCAGGCATGGATATTGAGGTAGCTGCTTTTCGCTCTATGGGAGTCAGCATAGAAGAGAATGCCGACACTGTAGTCGTTACATCTAAAGGTCGTCTTCAGCCCGCCACATTGACGACTGAGACACTTCCCACCGATATGGGTCCTGTCTTTGCCGTGCTGATGTCGCTAGCGGAGGGGCATAGCAGTTTGGAAGAGGTGATTTGGGAGGATCGCTTTGGCTACGCCTCCGAGTTGAGGCGCATGGGTGGGCTGAACAATCAACGTGAAAGGACGCTCTATTGCAATGGAGTTCCCACATTATCTGCTGCCAACGTTAATGCGCCCGATCTGCGATCGGCAGCGGCCTTAGTCTTGGCAGGGCTGGCTGCTCAGGGGACAACGCAGATCGCTGGCACAAGCCACTTGGCTCGCGGCTATGAGGCTTTACCACAAAAACTCAATGCTCTGGGTGCAAACATTCAACCTATTTTTGGAGGTCTAGCATGAAAGTTCTCGTAATGTGGCCGCCAAATATTCCTACGTATTTTAATGCTGGACACCACAATACCCTTTGGGAAACCAGTAACTATCTACGGAGACTGTCCTGTGTTTCAGAACTGCGGACTGTTGACGCTGGAGTTCTCAATTGGACTTGGGCAGCAGTAGCGCGAGAACTGATCCGAGAGCCTGATGTTCTAGCCATTCACAATGAGTTTGATACGATTCAGGGGATAAAAACGCTCATCGCCTACTGTCGCGAAATTTCACCCGGAACCCGCATCATTACATTTGGTCGGGCTAGTAGTAGCATTCCTGGATTTTTTCAGCGTTATGGACTCGATGCAATCGTAGCGTCTGGCGATTGGGAAGCAGGAATTGCACAATTCGTTGAGTGGTTATCAGGTTTACGTCAGCGACAGGCTATCACGGGATTGCTCCTACGCACCACCACTTCTGAGGAAGGTTACATTAACACGGGACAAGGCGTTTACTTGCCAGCCGAAGAGTGGGCGTTTCCCGATCCGCAGGAGGTTCCTTGGCATCAATACAACCGTCTCTATCAGGATGCCACTTTAGAGTTCAGTGGGTTGTCAGGGCGGCGTGAATTACCGATCACAATCTCACGTGGTTGTCCGATGGGCTGTTCTTACTGCTTGGTACCGCCAGCACAAGGATTGAAAGAGCGTCGCCGGAGCGTGGCTTCAATATTGGCTTATGCCGATAGAGCTCGACAGTTCTATGAGTTTGACTATATCTCAACTTACTCTCCCACTTTTACGCTCAGGCGCGATTGGGTCTTAGACTTTGCTAAAGCTGTTGAAACCCATCCTGCTAAATACGCTTGGAAGACTTGTACAACACTTCATCATCTAGACGAAGCCCTGGTTGATGCGATGGCGCGCTCGCGTTGTCTGCGAATTAGTGTTGGATTAGAAACTTTAGATCCAGGGGCTATTGCACTCTTGCCGAAAGCAAAGCGCACAACTGAAAATCACCTGCGAGAGGTTTCGCGTTGGTGTCGCGAACGTGGGGTTGAATTGAATTGTTTTGTCATGTTGGGGATGCCCGGTCAAACCCAAGAAGGTGTTGCATATACCTTTAAACTTGTGCGGGAAGTTGGTGCTCGTCTGCGGCCTACGGCATATACTCCATATCATGAACTTCGGGCTGACATGGATGAAGAAACATTCTTGTCACAGTGTCGGCAAATCGTTAGTAGTGAGGTGGTTGAGGGCTTAAGTCGCCGTGACTTTTACCGCCTTGAATTTGGCGATCGAGAAACTGTGCTTTCCGAGTTAGTTCTTGCTGGCACAACCTGAATTGAGGTTTAAGACGACTTTCTATCTCGTTTTATGCCCTTTGGAATTTGAAGTCATTCGAGCGTGGGAATCAAGCTAGTTCCCACGCAATTGCATCAATCACTTCAAGCCTTGAAGAGGTGGCAAAACCTTAACCCTTATTTCTGAACTGCGTTTCTCTATGAGCTACCGTTTATGTCTAAAGTAGACTACTCAAAATTTTGCCCACTCTTGCAGCGACAATTCTCGAATCAAGGGAAAGGCGTAATCCTGGTTTTGCTGGCTTCTGTCATGTTGTCACTGCAAAACGTCGTTGCCAGAGTGATCTTGAGCGAGCAATATCTCTTCGGACACTTCCGGGTTGGAGGATGGATTGCTCCCACTCTAGGAAACTCGCTTCTCGTTCTTGTGATGCGGATGTTGCTGATGGTTCCTCTATTAGCTTTTTTTGTAGGACCACAGCTTTACCCTCCTCTCTGGCTGGATTTAATGCAATTAATACAGGTAAAACAGCGCGGTTTGCTGAGTCGGATTATCGGTAGTGGGCTATTTTTATTTGTGTCTCAATGCTTTATGTATATTGCAATTGGCAATATACCAGCAGGTATTGCAATCACCGTGTTTTTTATCTATCCCACAGTTATCGTGCTGCTAAGTTGGCTTCTGTTTGGTGAGCGTCCCACCTGTGTTTTAGGTTTGGGAATGCTTGTTCTATATTTAGGATGTTTCCTATCAATTCCAGCTCCTGAGAGTTTAAAATCTGCCAATTTTTTGCTTGGTGTAGGAACAGCAATGGCAGCAGGAATAGCTTTTTCATTCAACGTTATTTTAACTCAAATTTGCTCCCAAAAGTTTAATTTTCACCCTGTTCCATTTAGCTTAATTAACATTTCAACAACTCTTGTTTTGTCTGGTTTTAGCATTGTTGTTTTTAACTATGTTCCTTTTTTCAAATTATTAAAAATCGCTAGGTTTAGTGTTGAACCTAGTGTGTGGCTTTCGTTGTGGAGCAGTGTTTTAGTTTTAGCGTTGGTTACGGTTGCTGGATATTTGCTCAATAACTACGGTATTTTTCTTGTTGGTGCTTCTTTGTCATCGATAATTGGATCTACAGGACCTATTTTTACTTCTACTCTTGCTTGGCTTTTTCTTGGAGAGTCATTGGGAAGCCATCAAATAGTTGGGATGTTAATTGTATCGCTTTCAGTCGCTGCAATTAGCTTTCATAAAAATAAAGTTCAAGCTATAAAAAATAATTCAACTTGACTATCAAAGTAAAAAGGAGTTTGAAAAAAAATGGTCTGCTCTAGCATTTAAGGTAACTTTAACCTAAAGATTTTAGTTATTTTTTGAGCTATCGTATTGAAAAATGTACACATTTAGGTTTTTAGGAGGATCGTTTGTGAAAATTAGTCTTGAAACTACGCCCGTTTACCAGTTAATGATTGCAGGTTCAGGTGCTTGGTCTCGTAATAGTTTTGTCGAGTCAAATAATTGGAGTTACTGCCTAAATCCTGTAATTTTGAATGAAATTGATAATGCAGTGCAAGAAGTTCGTCGAAATGCTAAAACGCTCCATAACGTCATGGAAAAATCTTTTTTTATTTCATCCTTTAAGGAGGCAGCTATCAAAGTGCTGCAAGAACTCAAAACTGGTTGCGGTTTTGTGGTTTTGCAGGGATTACCTGCCGAAAAATATACCGATGATGAAATATGTATGGTGTATTGGAGTCTCAGCCATCTTCTGGGCATAAGGTTGGTGCAAAACCTTCAAGAAGATCGGCTGTACTCAGTATTTGACAAGGGCTATAGCCAAGATGACTTGGCATTTAAATCTGGTGTACGCGGTACTCAAACCAGAGCACCTCTTGACCTTCACACTGATTCAGCACCTCTATTCCGAAACCAATCTGTTGATGTAGTTGCCATGTTTGTTCTTAGACCCGCAAAGAGTGGTGGAGACTCTTTACTGATTAGTGCTCAAGCTTTGCATAACATTATCCTAGAAAAATTTCCCAAATTACTGGAGCGTCTCTATCAACCTTACTACTTTGACCGCAGAGCTGAACTGCAACCTGGGGAAAGTCCAATAACATTGCTCGCTCCAATTTTTTCATACCAAGACTATCTAAGAATTCGATATTCCAAAATTCGTATTTTTAAGGGATATGAAGCAGAAGGTTTACCGCTCGACTCTAGTGTCACAGAGTCTCTTGAAATGCTTGAAAGTGTTATACAACAAAATCACCTTATTAGGAACATTCAACTAAACCGGGGTGAAATGTTGCTCGTTAATAATCACTTCGTTTTACATGGTAGAACAGCTTTCGAGGATGATATAGATCATGAAAAAAAACGCCACTTAATGAGAATTTGGTTGTCTTTTAACCCTTGATAAATTAATCACCGTTTCAGCAATAAATTAACATGAAATATATCTCTGAATTACCGCTCCCTTCTCAAACTTTCTCTCAAGATCCATACCGTTGCAAGCTAGATTTTGGGCAATGGGGAACGGCTCAGGCTCTGGCAAGAAAAGATATTATCGTCATTGTGGATACACTTAGTTTTTCCACGGCGGTCACAACTGCTGTGGCACATGGGGGGCTGATCTACCCCTGCTCCATAGCGGAAGATTCCGTAATTCTTGCACAACGGCTTGGAGCTGAAGTTGCAGTCAGACGTAACGAAGTTCCTCAAAAAGGGCGCTTTTCTCTATCTCCTCTAACTTATGTAGGAATGACCGCCGGCACCAGGATCGTAATTCCCTCTCCGAATGGTGGAACTTGTAGTGGCCTTGCTCAGACTGCTCCTTGCCTTTTGATTGGGTCGTTGGTAAATGCAAAAGCGATCGCCAGTGCTATTTCCCAGATGCTAAAAACAACCAATCTATGCGTGACAATTGTTTGCTGTGGAGAACGAGAATTAACTCTATCTGAGTACGGGGAAACAAGAATGGCGATTGAAGACTACTTAGGTGCAGGGGCTATTCTATCGTATTTAGAATATGAAAAGTCTCCTGAAGCTTGTGTGTGCGAAGGTGCTTTCCTCCATACCCATAAGCAACTAGAAGCCATGTTATTAGATTGTGGTACTGGCAGAAAACTTCGCGAATTAGGCTTTGTTACTGATGTACAACATGCTTCACAACTAAACTTGTATAGCAGTGTTCCCATAATGGGAGTCGAAGGTTTTGTTTATGACCACCTTAACCTATGTAAATCTTTCCATAGCGAGTTTAAATAAATAGAAAAGCCCAACAGGCAACAGCTTTTTCAAGCTATTGCTGTTTGCGACTCGACTGCTCCCAAAACTTTTAGTGTCGATTTTTGAGCCTCTGTCAAACCTGTAACATCTGTAATGTTCATCTGTTCGTAGGGTCTTACAGACTTTAGAACTTTAATGCACTCACCAGTTGCTATGTTCCATATCTGCCAAGCTTCGTCTTGGCTCACGCTGGCAAGAAGTTGACCACTAGAATTGTAGGCAACTGAACGTGCTGAATCCGTAAGAATATTAAGTGTTTTATAGCATTCCTCAGTGCTAATACTCCACGCCCTTACGCTTTGATCTCCGCTGCTGCTAATAAGTATGTCCCCATCATTACTGAAAGCAACGAAGCGAACCTGATCGGTATGCTTTGTCAATGTTTTGAAGCACCCGCCAGTGCTAGAGTTCCAGAGCTTTATGGTATGGTCGCCGCTGCCACTGGCAAGAGTTTGCCCATCAGGGCTAAAGGCGACTGACCAAACTCGATTAGTATGTTCTTGCAATATCTGTTGAACTTCCCCAGTGTGGACATCCCAGAGCCTCACTGTATGATCTTCCCCCCCACTGGCTAGGGTTTGCCCATCAGGGCTAAAGGCGACTGACCAAACTCGATTAGTATGTTCTTTCAATATTTGTTGAACTTCGCCAGTTTGGACATCCCAGAGCCTCACCGTATGATCTTCCCCCCCACTGGCGAGGGTTTGCCCATTGGGGCTAAATACAATTGAGCGTATACGGTTGGTATGCCCTACTAGGGTTTTAAGACACTCCCCAGTCTGAACATTCCAAAGCTTGATGACATGATCCCCGCTACCACTAGCAAGCATTTTTCCATCGGGGCTGAAATTTACAGACCAAACCCAATTCGCGTGACCTCGCAAGGTTTTGCAACACTCTTCAGTGTGGATATGCCACAGTTTGATCGTATATTCCTCACCCCCAGTGGCAAGAATTTGCCCATCAGGGCTGAAAGCGACAGACCGCAACCAGTTGGTATGTCCCAAAAGTGTTTTGCAACACTCTCCCGTGTTAGCATCCCAGAATTTTACGGTGTGGTCGCTACTACTAGCAAGGGTTTGCCCATCGGGACTGAAAGCGATAGACCGCAACCAGTTGGTATGTCCCAAGAGCGTTTTGTAACATTCTCCAGAGCTAACCTTCCAAAACTTCACCGTTCGATCGTCACTGCCACTGGCAAGAGTTTGTCCATCGGGGCTG